>DASVKR010000089.1:0-3419 GCA_036385275.1 Candidatus Cryosericum sp.
CTCGTCTATCTGGCTTCTCCAGTGGACCTTATCCCCGATTTCATACCGGTATTGGGGCAGCTCGACGATCTTGTCGTTGTGCGCGGCCTCGTCCGGCTTGCCATGCGTTTTATCCCGCGTGAGGTCGTGGCGGAGTGCAGGGAAGAGGCTTCCCGCCAGGAGAACGATCTACCAGTGACTGGTATGCACCCGTGAAGGATCAAATTGCTCGGCAAGTGTGCTGGACGTATATGTCTCTTCTCGCCTTGATAAACGTGGGCGTTCTGCTAAACTATGTGTTCGTGTGAATGTCAGCCCGGTGAAAGGAGTTCTGAAATGAATGCTATTGACCTTGTAGAGAGCAGATATGTGAAGCCTGACATGCCCGTCCTTCTGGTTGGTGATACTGTCAAGGTTCACATCAACATTGTGGAAGGTGGCAAGAAGAGAATCCAGGTATTTGAGGGTCTCGTTATTGCCAAGAAGGGCGGCGGCAGCCGCGAAACGTTTACCGTTCGCAAGATCTCCTCTGGTATTGGCGTAGAGAAGGTATTCCCGCTCTACTCTCCTATGATTGCCAGACTTGAGGTCGTGCGCCATGGCGATGTTCGTCGTGCGAAGCTGTACTATCTCAGAGACAGAGTCGGCACGGCTCGCAATGTCAAGGAGAAGAGAGAAGCGAAGTAGTCCTTGAATAAGGCCATTCGCGAAGTACTTGACTGGGTCATCATTATCGCGGTCGCGTTCGGCGCGTCATATGCACTGCGTCACTGGGTGGTGCAGCCGTACCGGATCCAGATGTCGTCGATGGAGACAACCGTTTTTCCAGACGATCTCGTTATGGTGGACAAGGTTTCATATCACTTTCACCAGCCGCGGCGGGGTGACGTCATCATATTCTGGCCACCCGGTATTACTACTGGTGATCCATATATCAAGCGTGTCATTGGCCTTCCTGGTGAAACCGTGGAGGCAAAGGACGGCAAGATGTACGTGGATGGCAAGGTAGCCGATGAGCCCTATGTGCACGGGTACGTCATGCCGGATTTCTCGCCAACTCCAGTTCCCCAGGAGCAGGTGTTCCTGATGGGAGACAACCGGGCGGTGAGTCTCGACTCGCGTTCCTTTGGCACTGTTTCGACCAGTTCCATCATTGGGCGCGCAATGTTTGCCTATTGGCCGCTCAAGCACTTTGTCGTGCTTCGAGCCCAGACAGGTCTCGCACAATAACGGCAGCGATCATCAGCCCTCCTCGTTTCGACGGGGAGGGTTTTTCCATCGACGGACGGGAGAACGATATGCGACATGAAGCTCTAGCGCTCTTTGAGCAAGGAATCAAGTCCCGGTATGAACTGGATGTCATCATCGGGATCGATGAAGCAGGCAGGGGGGCGCTGGCGGGGCCAGTCTATGCGGGTGCCTGTGCCATTACGGATCCGCGGGGCACTGCGTTCATCAACGATTCGAAGCTTCTGAGTCAACGCCAGCGGGAACGGGCGTTCGAGCTCCTGCCTGCGCACGCGCTGTTTGCGACAGGGAGTTGCACGGCCGCCGAGATCGATGCTGATGGGATTCTTCCGGCAACCTTCCGCGCCATGGAGAAGGCACTCCTACTTCTTTTGCCGGCGGTCAGGCAGCGATGGGGCATCGGTTCGCGCATTGGTGTTGTCGTCGACGGTCCGCTGCTTCCGCCTTTCCTGCAGCAGGATAAGCACTTGATCTCCATGGCCATCATCGATGCAGATGCGACTCTGTTATCGGTTGCGGGTGCCAGCATTGCTGCCAAAGTGTCACGAGATGCTGCCATGCGCGTCATGGCTCGACATGTTCATGGATATGGATTCGAGGGCAACGTCGGCTATGGCACGCGGGAGCACATCCAGGCCCTTCGGACGAAGGGACCCTCTGGCGAACACCGACGGACGTTTGTCGTCAAACAACTTGTAGAGACTGAGGAGTTGCCGCTTGGGCGGACAGCACAACCGGGCGCTCGGAAACGTCGGTGAGGCACTTGCGGCTCGATGGCTGACTGACCACGGCTTCCGCGTCGTGGCCAGGAACCTCCGTACCAGCTACGGAGAGCTGGATGTTGTCGCCGAAAAGAACGGCCATGTCCATGTGGTTGAAGTCAAGACGAGGAGGGGGACGGGATATGGAAGCCCTCTTGAGGCGATTGACCATCGCAAGCAGGAGCATCTGAGACGGTCGACGATGGCTGCCCTTGCTTCAGGAGTCCCCGGTCTGACGCGGCCTGTGCGGAGCATCCACATCGATGCGATGAGTATCCTTGTGAGTGATGGAGCCGCACCGTGTATTGAGTTCCTGGAGGACATTCTCGCATAGCAGGCTCCTGGGCAGAGAAAGACAGAACCCTAGGAAGAGATATTCCTCGCGACAAAGAGCGCTAGGATGTTTGCAAAGGCATCGATGAGTTGACGCTGTTCAAGCGGGGTGGATGGGGATTCACCGTGCAATTGGATGCCGAGGATACCGATGGCCCGTTCGTGAGCGATGAGGGGGTAAAATGACCAGTCGATGTGAGACAACGTCTCCGTTCCATGTCCGGCCGGCAGTCCCTGATTGAGAGTCCACGTTGCCACACCGACTGCATTGTCATCAAGCGTTTGCAGGTTGCCTATGCTGGCGCGAGGTGCCACGACACCGCGAGAGTCTGGCATAAGGATCACGACATCACAGTTGAATGCCTCGGCAATGTCGCGCGTTGCCTGATTGAGGTTCTCTTCCAGCGAACGTCCTGCCATGAGATCGTGGCTGAACTCGTAGACCGTAGAGACAAATCGTTCTCGCTGTCTCCCCCTCGTTTCCTGTCTCAGGATCGTATCTTCGAGCAGACTTGTTACGACAGCAACAATGATGAAGATGAGAAAGGTCGGTGCGTATACCTTGAGATCGCCGATTGCGAACGAGAAATACGGCGGCACAAAAAAGAGATCAAAAGCGACAATGGCCGTGGCTGACGAGAGAAGTCCTGCGGCAAGCCCCCACAAGACGCTGCTGAACACCACTGGAAGAAGCATGACAAGTGGAACATCAAAGGGACCGATGTACCGGTGCAGAAGAGCACAGATCACCGCCGCGCCTCCAACGAGAGCAACCGGCCAAATAGTCGAGGCCCACCTCCGTCGTGCTGCCCGTGCTTCATGTGATCGGACTGGACCAACCGTCTTGCCAGTGTCTCCCACGACAAGAACATGAATGGGACCAGCTTTTCTGGTAATATCGGCTGTCGCGGAACTCTGCCGGAATTCATGCCAGCGTGACCGATGTGAGAGACCGACAATGATTAACGTGACATTCTTGTCATGGGCGAAATCCAACACCGTATCGGCAATGCGAGTTCCCGGCAGAATTACGACTTTACCGCCCAGCTCTTCGGCAAGGTTGAAGGAACGTGTAAGCGCATCACGGCCTGGATCGCT
>DASVKR010000090.1:0-6396 GCA_036385275.1 Candidatus Cryosericum sp.
TGAGCAGAGACGCTTACCTGGAACTGAGCCGCAACGCTGTTCATGTCCCGTATTCTTTGTACGAAGCCCGAGTAGTCAGCAATATAGGCGTACGTGCCGTTGAGGTAGAGCGTCGGCACTCCAGTCACACCATAGAAATTGGCCCGGGCGTTCGTTTCGTCAGTATCCAGTCCGTCCTGCGATACCTGGTCTCTCAGCAAGATGACCTGCTGCGGACCCAGTTCGTCGTAGGCCCTGTCTGCGTTCGGCCCATACATCGCGCAGGGTGGGCACCACGTCGCGGTGAACAGCTCCATGAGTGTTGTTCTCGCCACCGTCCCGGCGGACGTCGTATCGACTGCAATCAACGGATTTGCAACAGAAACAGCTAGCACGCATACGACGAGGATTGCCAGGATTCTCTTAGCCATCGCTAATCCCCCGTTGATGTGACATGAACGTTGAAAGCATCATCGCCAAACTCCCTTGAACTGACAACCAGCGAAGCGTTGCCTTCGCCGGTTCCACGTACGTGAACCGATAGTTCGATGACCTTCTGTTCGTGACCATGCATCGTGATTTCCGTGCTCTTGAAACAGCAGATATTCCCGTAGCAGAATTCGGCCATCCATCCTTGTGGCAACTGCGCCGCAAGCAGGGTGGCCTGAACGACGATGTCCGTGGCCAGCGGATTGCGGAGATAGATTCTGCACATGGCCGTGTCATCTTGCCTGACAGCCAATGCGATACTCTTGTCGCTGTTCTGAATGAGGTCCTGCTCAAAGGTCAGGCTGATCTCTCTTCTGGTCTGATTCCACGCCACCTTGGCGCCAAGGCTTTCGGCAACAAACCGCAGCGGAACCATCGTTCTCCCATTGGCGATTTCGGGCACAACCCGAGGACTTTCCGAATCGATTGGCCCGGAGACACCGTTCATGCTGGCCGTGCTCCTTCCTATCCAGAGCTCCATGGTGATGTCTGCGAGTGTTATGGAGACACTTTTGTCTGCATTACGCCAAGAAACCCATCCCCCGAGTTCTTCGACTATGGCTCGCACGGGGACAAGAGTCCTGCTGTCTCTGATGATTGGTCTGACGTCTCTACCCGGGTCGATCTCGTGACGCACACCGTCCACCGTCATCGTTGGGTTGTCAATCCACAGTAGAACCGTCAGGATGTGTGGTCCAACCAGCGCCTGAGCACTCTCACTGAATGCTCCACAAGACCGTTGCGCTACACCATGTGCAGTGCAGTCTGCAACTACCGATAGCACCTGCATCAGCGCCAAAGAAATCGCGCAGATCTTCGCGGGAGTCTTCATTGGGACACCTCCTCCCAAGAACACTCTACCTATCGGGAAGACTCGAGTCAAGGTTCAGCAACCGCTCCGGGTGCCGCGACCAACCAACACCGCCACGAGTGTCATGTGTTGCACAATGCAGCTCATAGCCTGTGGCCACGGATCTCACCCCACACGATTGTGGACCGGGGAAATGGTAGTCCCGCCGAAAACGTTCCTGGAGCCCTACTGTCAACAACCTTCCCTGTGTGGCTGTTCCGAAACAGCACAACACTCGTGGAGAATCGCAGAACCGAAACATCAGTGTCTCTGAGAGAGCTGACGGGAAACTCCAACTCTCTACCGAGTCTCGGGCGCCCTGCTGGCGAGGAACAGGTCATCGGTGCCGGCCACGATGCCAGCCAGAACCGATAGTCGACATAGGTTGGGGGCGCACCTCCACCTCGTGACGGCATACCCGGAGAATCTCCGCCGACCGAACTCGGAGCCCGCTACTGAGGAATTTTGGCGCTTGTCGTAACGAAGGCTCCATGCCACCTGCTTCAACACCTGACCACTTTCTTCCCCGAAAGACCCACCTATGGTAGCTGCTCTTGAAGCGTGAATCCTCCCGCTCGTTCTGTCAATCTTCCCAGTACTGTGTGCCTTCAGTATCAATGTAGCCATACTTGCCATTGAGTTCGACACGTGCGAGACCCTCGCTGAAGTCATCTGCGTGATCATAGACCGCCGATATCGCCATGTTTCCTGTGGCGTCGACGAAGCCGTATCTCTCGTTGAGTCGGACAAGCGCCAGTCCCTCGACGAAAGCATGCGCCCAATTGTAGACCGCCGGGATTGCCATGTTCCCTTTGACGTCGACGAAGCCCCACTTGTCGTTGCGTCCGACGACACGTGCAAGACCCTCGGCGAAAGAATCTGCACCATGGTAGACCGCTGGGATTGCCATGTTCCCTTTAGTGTCGATGTACCCGTATTCACCATTGAGTTCGACACGGGCAAGACCCTCGGCAAAAGAGTCTGCGTCATGGTAGACCGCTGGAATTACAATGTTCCCCTTGATGTCGACAAAACCCCATTTGTCGTCGTGTCCGATGACGCGTGCAAGACCCTCGGCGAAAGAATCTGCACCATCATAGACGGCCAGGATAGCCATGTTCCCTTCGGCGTCGACGAAGCCCCATGTGCCGTTGAGGCTGACGCGTGCAAGAGACTCGGAGAAGTCATCTGCGTTATCGTAGATGGCCGGTATCGCCATGTTCCCGTTGGCGTCGACGAAGCCCCATTTACCGTTGAGGTTGACGCGTGCAAGACCATCCCTGAAGGGGAATGCACCATCATAGACAGCAGGTATTGCCATATTCCCTCTGGCGTTGACGAAGCCCCATTTGTCGTTGAGTCCTATGACGCGTGCAAAGCCCTCGGCGAAAGAATCTGCACCATCATAGATGGCCGGTATCGCCATGTTCCCGTTGGCGTCAATGTATCCGTATTCACCGTTGAGTTTGACACGCGCAAGACCCTCGCTGAAGTCATCTGCGTTATCATAGACGGCCGGTATCGCCATGTTTCCTTTGGCATCAACGAAGCCGACTTTTCCGTCCAGGTGGACGCGCGTAAGACCGTTGCTGAAGGGATCCACGCTATCGTACAGCGCTGGTATTTCTATCTTCCTGTCTCGGTCGCAGAATCCCCATTTGTCCCCCCGCCGGCAGGGGATGAGGGCTGCAACCTTTTTCGCGCTTTCCAGCTTCGTCCTACACCCGGGACAGAAGGTAGAGCCGTCAGGAATTGTCTTTCCACAACTTGGGCACAACACCGAGTACCTCCTTGTCAGACAACGTCACTCATCGTTCTTCTTGATGGTCGTCAGCGACGGTCAGACTACTACTATATAGTAGACAGAATGTGCTTTCTTGGGAATTCACATATCTGCAAGGGCAACAGCCGGTCCACCCTGGCGCACTACATTATTTTTGTGTCGTGACACATTCCTTCCATCCACTGCAGTCCAGAGTACCACCGGAGGAAAACCGTGTCCACGCAGAGCTCGACGGACGACCAGCTCCTACTGCTGCTTGACAGAGATCACAGACGTAAGTCCCCTGAGAGCATCCATCGTCTGCCGATAGGCGGCTTCGTCAGGGAATTCCGCAACGATCTTGATCTGCGTGCGCGGTGCCTCGCCTTTCTTCCTGAACATGGAGAGATGCTCGGCATTTTTCATGTACTTGATGTTGATGTCTCTCTTGGCAAACTCCTCGGACACCTGGTAGAGCACGCCAGGGACATTCAGGGTCTCGATAGTAACAGCCCGTTCACGCGCTTTCCGAGGGATCATCTCCCAGTGTGCTTCTACAAGACGCTCTGGCTCCATGGCTAGCGACGGAATATTGGCACAATCGACCCTGTGAATCGTGACACCCCTGCCACGCGTCACGTAGCCAAGAATCTCGTCGGGATATGACGGGCTGCAACACGTGGCCATGATAATCGGGACCGTCGCATCACCTCGAACGACAATACGGAATCCACTATCTGCTGCAGCTCGCCGGTCCGACAGCGAGGGATGCGTCACGGCCGTGTGCGGGCGCTGGCCCATATCGGGCCTCTCTGGGGCTGAATGCTCTAGTTCCTTCTTCCGCAGATATGCCCGGATATGCCCCTTTGTCGAGGCCGCCTTGACGAACTTCAGCCAGTCTGACTTCGGCCCTCCGGAATTCCGTGATGTGATGATCTGCACACGGTCTCCAGTCACCAGCTCCGTATCGATAGGCACGATGCGATCATTGACTTTGGCTCCCACCAAGTTGTTGCCTACGTCCGTATGGATGTGATAGGCAAAATCCACGGGAGTGGAGCCAACCGGCAGATTGATGACGTCTCCTTTCGGCGTGAAGACAAGGACCTCGTCCGTGAACACGTCTACCTTGACTCGCTCCACAAACTCTCCACTACTGCGGACATCTTTCTGCCAGTCTACCATCTGCCGCAGCCAAGCGAACCGCTCCGAATCGACCAGATCGGCCGCTTTGCCTTCCTTGTACTTCCAATGGGCAGCCACACCCATCTCATCGACTTCGTGCATCCGCTTGGTCCGGATCTGGATCTCCAGCGGTTCTCCGTTCGAGCCCATCACGGTCGTGTGCAGCGATTGGTAGCCATTCGGCTTCGGAAGAGCGATGTAGTCCTTCACTCGCCCGGGAACGACAGTGAATGCCTCGTGCACATACCCTAGAACGAGGTAACACTCTGGGATCGTCTTGACGAGAATCCGTACTGCAGTGAGATCGTAGATCTCGTCGAATGTCTTGCCTTGCTGGACCATCTTGCGGTAGATGCTGTACAGATTCTTCGGCCGGCCTGAGACTTGAGCGTGGATATCCTCTTCTTCCAGGAAATGGTCGATCTGGTCGATCGTTTCCTTTACAAACGCTTCCCGTTCAGCCCGCTTGACAGCAACAAGTCCAGCCAGTCTCCGGTACTCATCAGGGTTCAGATAGCGGAATGCGAGGTCCTCCATCTCCCACTTGAGCTCGTATATCCCAAGCCGGTGGGCGAGAGGGACGTAAATCTCCATGGTCTCCTGGGCAATACGCTGTTGCTTGTCCTCGCTCAGGTATTGCAGCGTTCGCATGTTGTGCAGTCGGTCGGCAAGCTTGATCAGGACCACCCGCAGATCTGCAGCCATGGCGAGGAGGATCTTGCGGACGTTCTCAAGGTTGGTCTCCTCGCGGGAAAGGTAGTTCAGGCCACGCAACTTCGTCACTCCCTCGACAAGTGACGCCACCTTGGCCCCGAAACCCTCTTCAAGCTCCTTCGCCGTCGTTTGCGTGTCCTCCAGGACATCATGCAACAGGCAGGCGGCGTAGGTCTCAGCATCCAGACGATAACCGGCCAGCACCAGAGCAGCCTTGATTGGATGGAGCATATAGGGACCGCCAGAAGCACGTTTCTGATCCCCATGCCTCTGGCGCGCAAACACGAACGCTCGCTCAACGAGGCCGACCTCCTCTGGGGAGAGCCAGCCTCGAAGCGTCGCTATGAGAGTCTCAAACTCCTCGTCGACGTCAAACTCAGTGTCAAGCTTCAAAGGTCAAGCAGCGAGACAACCCTTCCACCACTCAGCTTGCTGGCTCCGCCGAGGTCCTTCAGAGTCACCAGAAACGCATACGCGACAATGTTGCCGCCCAATGACTGGACGAGGTCGGCGGTAGCGCTGACAGTGCCACCCGTCGCCAGCAAGTCGTCGACGATGAGCACCCGTTCGCCGGGTTTGATGGCATCCTCATGCATCTCAAGGATCGACACACCGTACTCGAGCTCATATTCCTTACGAACCGATTTGTAGGGAAGCTTCCCCGGCTTGCGAGCCGGCACAAAACCGACATGCAGGGCATAGGCCAGTGCAGCACCGATGATGAAACCCCTCGCTTCCACCCCGACTATCTTGTCTATGCGGTCCGTTCTGAACTGCTTTGCCAGCTCGTCGACCGCAAATGCGAACGCATCGGCATCGCCCATGAGTGGCGTCAGGTCCCTGAACATGATCCCCTTCTGAGGAAAATCAGGTATGTCGCGTATGAAGTCTCTCAGGTTCATGGTGCCTCCCTGCATTGTCCTTTGTCGACTGGAAGCCTTGGAAGCATTATGCCTTCTGCAGAGCAGCAGCCTTCTCTCTACCCTGCACCCACAGCACCAGCAGAGGCGTAGAAATGTAGATGGAGGAGTAGGTTCCAGAGATAATGCCCACCAACAGCGTTGTCGAGAAGTCGCGAATTGGAGCCCCGCCCATCACGAACAGAACCAGCACGGCGAGAAACGTTGTAAAAGACGTGTTGAATGAACGCATCCACGTCTCGGTGACTGCAGCGTTTGCGAGTCTATCGAAAGGTTCTTTAGTCCGATACCGCAACTTCTCACGGATACGGTCCATGACCACGACACCATCCTGCACCGAGTAGGTAACGATCGCCAGGAACGCGCCAACAAAAGGTGCATTGAGAGGGACCCGGAAAACGGCCAGGATGCCGAGGGCAACGAAGATATCATGCACCATGCCCAGGATCGTTGCAAGACCGAATGAGAATTTGAAACGAATCGTGATATAGAGCAAA
>DASVKR010000091.1:0-3103 GCA_036385275.1 Candidatus Cryosericum sp.
ATCCCCTCCCGTACCGAGGTATCGCATGACGCCCAGCAAGACACGCCTGGGACCGGCCGGGAAGCAGTACATGGCGAACCAGCCCCCCGGCAGCCGGTTGTCGCCGGGCCACCACATGACCTGATGGACATAACTATCGCGTATCCACAGTTCCGCAAGGCGCAGCGCCCTAGCCACGAATCCTTCCCAGACCATGGGATCGAAGGTGCGGAGCGGGGTCCCAGCACGCAGGGCGAGGCTCTCGCGAACATTGTCCCAATGAATCTGGACAAGGACCCGGACGTCGTGTCGACCGCCAAGCTCACATGGTTCGAGCAGCAAGCTGGTTTCGCAGATGAGGATCGGGACTTTCATGAATGGGCCTCCTCGGACGGAGCGTTCATGAGATCGGCGCTGTCAGGACACAGGACGTCCTGGAGAAGGACATAGAGGACGAAGACGTTGTGATGATACAGCAGACGCAAATGTTCACGTTCGACCAGCTCGAGTGTGGGGCGGAGCAGAGCCCATGCGTCAAACGAACGGTCGTCGGTCAGCGCCATGAGGAGTGACTCGTAGCGGACAGCGAAGGGCGCATCAGTCAGGATGCGTTGGGCGACAAAACCGAGTTCCCTGCTCAGGTCGTCCGGGGTTGCCTCGAGAAGTCGCTGGATGTTGGCAAGGTCAGACGCAACAATCCGAACATCACCAGCAGTTGTGAGACGTCCAAAGTCGCTATGCCGAGGAAAGACGAACAGGATCGTCTGGTCCATGCTGCCTCCAATCGAAGGCGGTGCACGAAACGCTCTCTGCAAGCTACAACGGGTTCTACCAACGCGCGGATGATAACCTCTGATCTCTGTGTTGTTGCGCCGATGCCGTGTACTTCACGAGCCCGAACCTCAACACATCTCTGACTGCCCGGACAATGGTGCCTTCTGTCTCCACCGTACTTGCCACAGGAACCTGATGCCTATCTACCGTCAGGATAGGTCGATGGATGTTCTTGTCAAGACCGGTCTGTGAGAGTCGCTGGAGCGGCATGAACACTAACATCGACGGCTTTCTGGCCTCTGTCCGGGATGTGTGAGACAGGCCCTCGTTGCATCGAGGGCCTGTCATGATCCAATGCCGTTTCCAGTGAGACCGTGACGTCGCTCTGCTAGATGGCAGCGATGATTATTCCCGGCATGCCCAGGTGGAGCAAGTGGGTGATACGGCCGTTGGCGTGGACGACCATGGCTCCCCCGAACGAACCTCCGTCGAAATCCTTCTCTCCCATCGAGTTCACCATCAGCGTCGTGACGGCCATCTTCTGGACGCGCTCGACGTAGACCTGGCGCTCCTCGGTCTCCCACCGTATCTGGTCACACAGGCCGCTGTCGAAGCTGCGCGCGAAGGGCATGAGGAGATAGTTCGGATGCTGTTCCCGCACCTGTTCCGCGACTGTGTCGTTGAACAGGTCGCCGCAGATGGCAAACGAAAAGCGACCGATCGGCGTATCGACTGCAGGGCATTCTGTTCCCTCACGATAGAGCTTCGAGTCACTGATCTGGTCGTGCCACCGTGGATCGATGCGACGGTACTTGAGGAGCATGTCGCCGCTCGGACCCACCAGGACGGCGGTGTCATACAATGCCGCTCCGTCCCGCTCAAGGATGCCGAACGCGATGTGGATGCGGCTGGACTTGGCGAGGTCGGCGAAATGAGCCACCGCCGGCCCAGGTACCGGTTCTCCCAGCATCAGGTCATGCCTGGGATCGTTGTTGAGAATCAGCCCTGTCGTCGCAGCTTCCGAGAACAGGACAAGGTGCGCCCCCGCCTTTGCCGATTGCGTTACTGCAAGGTCCATTCGCTCGATATTCTTTGCTGTGTCTGCCCCAACACGATGTACCACTAGCGATACATTCATCCTTGCTCCTCCTTTTCAAGTCTTAACTCCCGCCAGTCGCTGCACAATGCTGGAGCCCTCCAAGCACGCAGGACTGTCAAGCGCTCTGGCCCCATCATAGTTGAACGTCTTATTTTTGCAACATCGCGCTTCAGACGCCAGAACGCTTGATTTCATGTGGGATCCCGAGAGAGAATGGGAACCTGGGGGCTGGGGTAGACCTCCGCGTCATTGCGAAATCCTTGGCGTTCCCAGAACCCCTTGAAGTCAGGATCGGTCGCCAAGCCTTTCGATTTCCTGCAGCACGGTCAATTGTGAATCCCATTGGTGTCAGGCACCAAGGGGTTCACAATTCATGGAGAGGGGGTCAGGGAGCGAAGGACGGCGAGGTTGCGGGCGTAGGCGCCATCGCCGCCGGGCGTCTCCAGAATGCCCGGTATCTTGCCGAATCGCGTATCGGCAAGCAGGAGGCGAAACGGCTCCAGTCCGATCTCGCCCTGTCCGATTTCGGCGTGCCGGTCGATCTTCGAACCCAGTGCACCCTTTGAATCGTTGAGATGAAACGCCCGGACACTATCCAGGCCGAGGACGCGGTCCATCTCGTGGATGGTTGCGGTGTACCCTGCCGGGGAGCGGATGTCATAGCCTGCGCCGTAGATGTGGCACGTGTCGATGCAGAAGCCCACGCGCGCGGGGAAGCGGCACAGACTGCGTATGGCGGCGAGTTCCTCGAACGTGCCGCCCAGGACGGAACCGGCGCCCGTGGTGGCTTCGAGAAGCACCATGGTACGGTGCGCATGGGTATGCCGGAAAATGTAGTCCAGACTCCTGGCCACCACCTGGATTCCTTTCTCGGCCCCTTGTCCACGGTGAGCGCCGGGATGGACGATGAGGTAGGGAATGCCCAGGTGCTCTGTCCTGCCGATGTCGCTGATCATGCAGTCCCTGGACTTCACCAGAAGGTCGGGGTCGCGGGCGGCAAGGTTGACGAGGTAGGCGGCGTGCACCGTTCCCGGGACCAGGTGATTCAGCTTCATGCCGCGCTTGAACCCGGCGATTTCGTCTCGCGACAGGGGCGGCGCCTGCCATTGAAGCTGACTCTTCGTGAAGATCTGAAGCGTCTCGCATGTGCAGTCAACAGCGTTCTGAGGGGCGTTTGCCACTCCCCCCGCTATGGACACGTGTGCCCCGAGGATCATCAGCCTGATTTTCCGTTCATCTCGTGAACGAGGA
>DASVKR010000092.1:0-8940 GCA_036385275.1 Candidatus Cryosericum sp.
CGTTGGCATACTCTTCCTGTACATCCGTGATGGGGACCACCTCGACCTGCACAGGAGCAAGCCAGAGCGGAAATGCTCCAGCATACTGCTCGATGAGAGTACCGAAGAACCGTTCCATGGAACCCAGTACTACGCGGTGCAACATGATTGGGCGGTGTTCTTTGCCGTCTTCGCCGATGTAGGTGACGTCGAAGCGTTCAGGAAGATTGAAGTCCACTTGAACCGTCGGCCCCTGCCACTCGCGACCGATGGCGTCCACAAGCTTCACATCGATCTTTGGGCCGTAGAAGACGCCCTCGCCTGGATCGACCTTGTAATCGAGATGCATCTCCTCAAGTGCCACCTTGAGAGCCTCGGTCGCTACCTGCCAGCCTTCGTCCGTTCCGACGGAGTGTTCTGGACGGGTGCTGAGGTAGATGTTGTACTTCGTGAACCCGAACGTCTCGATCATGTGGAGGGTGAAGTCGAGCACTCCCTTGACCTCCGCATTGAGCTGGTCCGGACGGACGAAGAGGTGAGCATCGTCCTGAGTGAATCCACGCACGCGCAGAAGGCCATGAAGGACTCCTGACTTCTCGTAGCGATATACGGTACCCAGTTCGGCCCATCGAAGCGGAAGATCACGATAGCTGCGAACCTGCGACTTGTAGATGAGAATATGGAAGGGGCAGTTCATCGGCTTGAGCATGTATTGGTCCTCATCGACCTGGAGCGGCGAGTACATGTTCTGCTGGTAGAAGCCCCAATGGCCAGAGGTCTTCCAGAGCTCAAGATTCGCTATGTGGGGCGTGTAGACGAATTCATACCCACGCCTGATGTGCTCAGCACGCCAGAAATCCTCGATCTCCTTACGAACAATGGCACCCTTGGGATGCCAGAAAACAAGTCCAGCACCAGCCTGTTCCTGAATGCTGAAGAGGTCCAACTGTTGCCCCAGTTTGCGATGGTCGCGCTTGGCAGCCTCTTCCCGGGCCGTGACAAAACCGGCCAGCTCTTCCTTCGATGGGAAAGCCGTGCCATAGATGCGCTGAAGCATCTTGTTTTTCTCGTCCCCTCGCCAATACGCACCTGCGATGGAGAGAAGCTTGAAGTGCTTGAGGTAGCTGGTAGAAGGAATATGCGGTCCACGGCAGAGGTCTGTGAACGATCCCTGAGTGTAAAGCGAGACAGTCGTCGCAGGTATCTCCGAAAGGATCTCGACCTTATACTGGTCGCCGCGTTCCTTGAAGAATTCGATGGCTTCGGCTATCGGCTTGTCTTGCCGGGTGAAATGCTCGCTGCGTTCGGTAATCTCGCGCATCTTCTGTTCGATTGCAACGAGATCATCGGGGGACAGCGTCTTCGGCATGTCGATGTCGTAGTAAAAACCGGTGTCGATAGATGGCCCAATGGCAAGTTTGGCGTCTGGATAGAGTTCCTTGATCGCCTCGGCCATGATGTGAGACGTACTGTGGCGAAGGATTTCCAGCCCGTCGCTGGTGGCGGTGCTCACAAGGTGGATGTCATCGGCTGTAGATGGAATCGTCGTCAGGTCCACGAGCAAACCGCCAATCCTGGCAGCAACAATAGATCGCTTCTGCTGGGGAAGGAGCTTCTGAACAGCCGTGAGGATGGACTCGCCATCATTGAAGGAGTATTGAGACGATGCGTCGTCAACAACAATTCTGATATCCATGTCCGCTCCTTGGAAACGCAGATGGTGGGCGATAGAGGAATCGAACCTCTGACCTCTTCGGTGTCAACGAAGCGTTCTACCTCTGAACTAACCGCCCACAAAACCGGACTTGCTGTAGTATACACAGAACACGCTCGGCTGCAAGCCCTTTGACTCGGGACGGCCTGTATACCGACGTCCAAAAGGCATTCGACCCACGAGGTCTTCAGCCGAAGGTTAGAGCAGCCATCTTGCTGCTATAGCATATGAGTATACTGTTGGTTACATGTAGACGTCAAGTGAGGAGATATGGAGATGGCATTCACAGCGCAGAAGCACGTTCGACAGGTCGTGGCCACACTCGAGAAGACCTATCCCGGGAGAGGCACCGCTCTGGAGTTCAACGACCCATGGCAGCTGCTCACGGCAACGATACTCAGTGCCCAGTGCACTGACGTCATGGTCAACAAGGTTACGCCACTTCTGTTTGCTGCCTATCCTGCTCCATCTGCTCTGGGTCACGCCGATATTCTTGCGGTCGAAGAGATCGTCAAGCCGACCGGCTTCTTCCACAACAAGGCGAGGGCCATCATTGCCGAGTCGCTCGAACTCTCCGAAAAATGGGGGGGCACCGTGACTCCCGAGATGGACTTTCTCACGGCACTCCCTGGCGTTGGACGCAAGACCGCCAACGTCGTCCTTGCGCATGCATTCGGCAAGCAGGCCGTTGTTGTGGACACGCACGTGAAGCGCCTGGCCTATCGCATCGGACTGAGCGAGAGCCTCGTTCCGGAGAAAGTAGAACAGGATATCATGACTGTCGTTGCTGAGAGCCACTGGAATGCATTCTGTGACGCGCTCATCGCCCACGGACGGTCTGCCTGCAATGCTCGCCGACCGTATTGCGACGCCTGCGGCATTACCGGGCTTTGTCCGAAGAATGGGGTGCCGAAGGCGAAGGCTCTACGCTGACAGGATGGATTCTTTGTTGTGCCAGAGGTGGCTCTTGCTCAGGGTCGCTCCCAGTTGCCGAGGGGATGCCTGAAAATGCCACGTTCAGTGACGATGCCTGAAAGCAGCTCGTTGGGTGTCACATCAAACGACGGGTTGAAGGCATGCGCGCCTTCTGCAGCAACGCGCTGGCCCGCGAAGGACAGGACCTCCTGCTCGTCACGCTGTTCTACGGGGATCTCGGCGCCCGAAGCAATCGAGAAATCGAAGGAGCTCAACGGTGCCGCCGTGTAGAACGGCAGCCCGTGATACTTGGCCAGGACCGCCAGCTGGTAGGTCCCAATCTTGTTGGCGAAGTCACCGTTCGAGGCGATGCGATCGGCGCCTACGATGACCTTGGTGACCATTCCATGCGACATCATAAAGCCGGCCATTCCGTCAGTAATAAGATGGAACGGGATACCTGCGGTCACGAGTTCCAGAGCTGTCAAGCGTGCTCCCTGAAGGTACGGCCGCGTCTCGAGAGCAATGACCTGGATCTTCCTGCCTTGCTTGAACGCTTCGTTGATAGAACCAAACGCTGTACCATATCGATAGGTCGCAAGAGCGCCGGTATTGCAGATGGTCATGATGGTATCTCCGTCTTCGAACAGTTCGGCACCGTGCTTCGATAGAGCGAGATTGTGGTCCTCGTCGTCCTGGGCCAGTCTGCCGGCGAACGTGGCAAGCTCATCGGCCGCTGCCCGTGGGTTTTTGCCGAGACTCGGCACTCCCTCGGCGAGGCACCGGTCGACAGCCCATGCAAGGTTCACGGCAGTGGGTCGGGCACTCTTGAGATAGGCACCGGCGTCGAGCACAAACTGTGCCGGCTGCGGAGCCGTCAGCGCCTCTCGGGCAGCCAGAGCCATGCCATATGCGGCGGCTACGCCGATTGCAGGGGCCCCGCGAGTATTCATATTCTTGATGACCGAATAGACGTCCCTGTACGACCTACACTCAATCCACTCAGTCTCAAAGGGGAGCAGGAGTTGGTCAAGTACACGCAAACTAGAGCCTGACCACAACAGGCTCCGCAGTTCTTCGCTCATTCGTCGAACCGTCGAATCAGGCTGTGGCCTTCAGTTTCTTGAGACACTTGCCGCACACGCGAATTCTCTGAACCCTGCCGTTCATCTCTACCTGTACAGTGTGAAGATTCGGCAGGAAACGACGAGAACTGCGTTGAATGGAATGACTGACCGTGTTGCCTGCCATTGGACCCTTGCCACAAATAGTACATACTCTGCTCATTTCGATGGACCTCCATGAAAAAGTAGACTAATTCTATGTCAAAGGCCAACGAATTCAAGTTTGGTGGTATAATCGAATACCACATTTTGCCTGGAGAGTGGATATGACTGATACAAGAGGTAAGGTCGTTCTCAGCAGGAACGCTATGGAGGAAATCCTCCGGCTGGCTACCCTGAATGTTTACGGCGTGACAGGACTGGCTCCCGTCACATTCGCCGAACGCTTCACCCGCGCTCTTGCGCTTCCATCGAGACCGAAGGGTGTCGATGCTCAAATCAGAAAGGACGGCACCATCGTCGTGACCGTTCATGTTCGGCTTCAGTATGGTGTTCGCGTTTCCGAAGTCGCCCGCACCATTGCTTCACAGGTTCGGTATGTCTTCTGCAGCATGACAGGGATTGCGCAGGAGAGAATCGAGATGAACGTCGTGGTCTGGTCCATTCGCGTCGAACACGAAAACGAATAGCAGCCCTCCCGGAGGATATCTTGAAAGAAATTGGCTATATTGAGCTTGAGGCGCTGTTCACGGCTGCTCTCGCCAACCTCGAATCCCGCAAAGCCTTTATCAACAGCCTGAACGTTTTTCCCGTGCCTGACGGAGACACCGGAACGAACATGTCTCTCACCCTGCGGACTGCTCTGGAGGAAGTTCAGAAGAGCCAGCCAAAGTCCATGAAAGAATTCGTCTCGACGTTGTCCGCCGGATCCCTCATCGGAGCGCGCGGAAACTCAGGCGTCATACTGTCACAGATCATCCGCGGCATGGCAACGGCAGCTGATAGCAAGCCGGTACTGACGACGACAGATTTCACACAGATGCTCACCAAAGCGACCGACGTAGCGTACAAGGCGGTGGTCACGCCTGTAGAAGGAACCATCTTGACCGTCGTCAGACGCATGGCCGAAAGTGCGGCAGGGCTGCACCAGGAAGACTACACGGATTACCTGGCCGAGGTCATCAGGACAGGAAGACAGGCAGTCAAAGAGACGACGGGGCAGCTTCCCGCATTGGCAGAAGCCCATGTGGTGGACGCGGGAGCCGAGGGCCTTGTGACACTCCTGGAAGGTATGTTGATGAACCTTCGGGGTGAGTC
The DNA here is from genome assembly GCA_036385275.1 of Candidatus Cryosericum sp. GTDB lineage: Bacteria > Caldisericota > Caldisericia > Cryosericales > Cryosericaceae > Cryosericum. The sequence goes on from DASVKR010000092.1 coordinate 4,990, forward strand.
GGTCGCCTCCACGGAACTCACGCTGGAGAATGAGCCCGAGGAGCATGTCGGTCCTCAGGACCTGACGTACCGCTATGACACTGTGATTCTGGTGGCTTCCGACACGCTGCCGGAAACTGAAGTCCGCGCGAAACTCACCGAACGTGGGAACAGCCTTGTCATGGCCTCGGCGGGTGGCCTTACCAAGATCCATGTTCACACCAACGAGCCATACGACGCTATCCAGTATCTCATGAAGTTTGCCCCGATACGGGAGGGGCGCATCGAGGACATGCAATACCAGGCAAACGAGTATGCCAACGGCCCAGCATCTGGAGCGAGTTCTTCCTCGAAACCACTCGCTTCGACCGAGGGCTGCGCTGACGACAACGTGCAACGTGCATACGTCGTAGTCTCTCCGGGTCCCGGATTTGACGAGATTTTCCGCAAACTTGGAGCGCAGATCATTGTGGGCGGCGGCGACACGATGAATCCGCCGACTGAGGCTTTCCTGGATCCCATCAAGGCGTGCAAGGCCAAGGCATTCATTGTCTTTCCAAACAACAAGAATATCATCATGGCCGCACAACAGGCCGCCGACCTCATCGACAAGGACGTGCACGTATTGAACGCTCGTCACCCGGTGCAGGCTATCAGTGCGCTGGTCCAGCTGGCTTCCTGTGGTCCCGATGACGACTGTATTGCAGTTGCAAACCAGGCTATTGATGCGACAGACTTCTTTGCGGTCACATGTGCAACCAAGAATGCTACGGTTTCTGGAATGCTTGTCCACGAGGGCGACTACATGCTGCTCGTGGACGACAAGCTTGTGGGACTTGGACAGTCGGTTGAGGGAGCGCTGGTGCACCTCAGCGAGTCCCCTCTTGCTTGGGACGACAAATCTCTGGTATCAGTGTACCGGGGCGTCGACGTTGCTGAGGCGCCGTTCGACGCGCTCGTTGCGACGTTGACCCAGCAATTCCCTGGCCTTGAGATTCAGTCCTACTATGGAGGGCAGGCTTTCTACGGCGTCGTGGGGTCGATCGAGTAATGGACAGTACTCAGCTGAGACAACAAGTGACCATTGCTGTCGAGAGTCTGATACGGCGCATTGGGCAGTCGTACGAATTTACCGTCGTCCTGGGATCTGGTCTGTCGAGCTTCGTGGACCGGATGGATGGGCGGACAATCGTTCCCTACGTCGAGATTCCGGGGTTCCCTGTGTCGACGGTCAAGGGGCATGCCAGCGAGGTTGTCGCAGGGAGCATCGGTGGACACAGAGTCTTGTGTTTTGCGGGGCGCTTTCATTATTACGAGGGTTATGACGCTGCCACGGTGACCATCCCTGTCCGGGTTGCCCAGGCTCTGGGCGTCCGTACCGCTCTCTTCACGAATGCGGCAGGCGGCATTGCGGATCGTCTGCGGCTGGGGGATCTCATGGTCATCGAAGACCATCTCAACCTGCTTACCGCAGACAGCCCACTTCGAGGTCTCGCCGATGAGATTTTCGGCTCCAAATTCGTGAACATGTATAGTGCCTATGACCCCACGGTCACACGAGCGCTCAAATCGGTAGGCGAACGTCGTTCGTTGCCTATTGCGTCCGGCGTCTATGCAGCGCTGTCCGGGCCTCAGTTCGAGACCCGTGCAGAGATCAGAATGCTGCGGATTCTAGGAGCAGATGCAGTGGGTATGTCCACGATTCCCGAGGTGATAGTGGCAAACCAGGCTGGCATGCGCGTTGGCGCTGTCTCGGTCATCACCGACCTTGCGACCGATACAGTCACCGAGCTGAGCCATGACCAGGTGCTCGCCACGGCGCGACGTGCCGATGAACATCTGGCAGAGTTGCTGACCGGTGTCATCGAGGGAGCCGACTGGTGAACAGGAACTTCGCAGAACTTATCGAGCAGAAGAAATCCGGTGGCGAGCTCTCGGAAGAAGAGATCTCATCGTGGATTGATGGTCTTGTGAGTGGCTCCATTCCTGACTACCAGACGTCGGCAATGCTCATGGCCATCTACTTCAAGGGGATGAACGCTCATGAGACCTCCTGGCTCACGCATTGCATCAGCTCAAGCGGAGACGTCATCGACCTCTCTTCGCTGAAGGGAGTGAAGTGCGACAAGCACTCATCGGGGGGTGTCGCCGACACAGTTTCCATCCCGCTCATCGCCATTGCCGCAAGCTGCGGTGCTGTGATGCCCAAAATGTCTGGAAGGGGTCTCGGGCACTCCGGAGGGACAATCGACAAGCTTGAGTCGATTCCGGGTTTCAACGTGAACCTGACGCCGCAGGCGTTCACGGAGGTCGTCAACCGTCTTGGTGGAGCCATCATAGCTCAGACTGGCGATATAGCCGTGGCCGACAAGAAGCTGTACGCCCTTCGTGACGTGACGGCAACGGTGGACTCTGTGCCTCTTATCGCATCCAGTATCATGGGCAAGAAGCTGGCGTCTGGTGCCGACGTGATCGTCCTCGACGTGAAGTGGGGTTCGGGAGCTTTCATGACGGGCAAGTCGGAGGCCATCGAACTGGCCAAGACCATGGTCGGTATAGGAGAGGACAATGGCAAGACGACCGTGGCCTATGTGACGGACATGAATGAGCCACTGGGCAACGCCGTGGGTAATGCCCTCGAGATCGTTGAGGCCGTCCAGATCCTCAAGGGGGGTGGACCAGCCAAGCTTCTCGACGTCATTCTTACACTCTGCGACGAGATCCTCATGCAAAGCGGGATCGTTCAGAAGCGCGAAGACGCGCGAACAATGGCCCTGAACGCCATCGCGAGCGGGACTGCGCTGCAACGCTTCGCGGATATCATCAGGGCGCAGGGGGGCGATCCCGCATTCATCGATCGGCCCGAGGTTCTGCCACAGGCCGCAGTCACGCGGCCGGTCTTTGCTCCATGCAATGGATTCGTCACAAGCATCGATGCGAAAGGCATTGGGCTGGCCGCTATGCGCCTTGGTGCAGGACGCCGAACGAAGGAAGACGTCATCGATCTGGCCGTCGGGTTGGTGCTGGACGTCAAAACCGGCGATACAGTGAGTGCCGGACACCAGATTGCGACCGTTTACGCACGCACAGACGACGACGCACGCACGTGCGAACAGGAGATTCTTGGGGCCATTGTCGTCGGGCAAGCGTCCGTCCCCCGGTGGCAGACCGTCGTGGCAAAGATCAGCCGCGCGGACGGTGTGGTGACGTACGAGCATTCGTGAAAACGGTTATTCTCGGCCATGCAGGTGCAGACTTTGACTGTGTAGCCTCGATGGCTGGACTGTCCCGGCTGTATGCCGGGGCCGTCCCAGTATTGCCCGGGTCCCTCGAGCCGAACGTGGAGGAGTTCCTCCGGCTCTATGAGGGACGTTTTCGTTTTGTACGCATACCTGCGCCCACTTTGCTGAAAGAAGACATCGGAACGGTCATCCTGGCCGACACAATTGTCGCAGCCCGTCTCGGTGAGTATAAAGAGGTCCTTTCACTCCCCGGCGTAAGGCTGGTCGCCTATGACCATCATGAACCAAACTCCGCGAGCCTGGCACATATTGACGAGGGACATATCCGGAAGTGTGGAGCGACCGCATCGCTTGTGACTGCAGCGCTCCGCGAGCAGCTGGTTCCCGTGAACCCGGACGAGGCCACACTTCTTGCACTCGGCATCTATGAGGATACGGGCTCGCTGCTGTTCCCCGAGACGACAGCATTCGACGTCGAACAGGCAGCCTATCTGCTCAAGGCGGGGGCAAGTCTTTCCATGGTCGCCCGCTATGGTACCACCTACCTGGTTCCGGAGCAGCAAACGGCTCTCGAGAACGCGCTGAACAGTGCACAGGTCAGGACAGTGGCTGGAGCACAGATAGTTTTTGCCATCGTGCATGCAGAGCGGAACGTTGGCAACCTCTCAGTCATCGTGCACCGGCTGGCTCAGATCATCAAGGCAGAAGCGTTGTTTCTCATCTACCAGAC
>DASVKR010000093.1:0-9117 GCA_036385275.1 Candidatus Cryosericum sp.
TGTGCTGTTTCTTTTCATCTCCGTTGGCGAATACCTGTTGTTTCGACCATCCACGACGACTCCCCCGAGTGCAGCAGACATCAACGCGATCTACCAGGTTGTGGGAGAATTCGGCGCACGCCTGAAGGATGTAGTCATCACTACATCCGACCAGAACGTGATTACCGCGGTGGACTTCAACTTGAAGCAGCTCATTACTGACCGACTGTATCAGGTGTTCGTGCAGGACAAGATCAGGATTCCAGGAAGATACGTTTCAAGTCCATGGCCGGAACGTATTGAGATCAACTCCATACAGATGCTGGATAGCGGGTCCTATATGGTATATGGAAGCCAGGTCGTGATGACGGACGATACCGTCGCTCACGGCGGTAATGCAGGAGAGACCCCCATCACGCTTACGCTCAAGAAGGTCAGCGGCGTATGGCTTATTGACGACGTGATAGGAGGGCCGAAGGCGTGAGCCGAGTAGCCGGGTGCACAAGGTCGCAGGCGAACTATGCGTTGGAGGTATGCAACATGAAAACAACGAAATCACGATGCTGTTCAAGGATCACTACATTCCTGACCATCCTGCTTGCAGTAGTTCTTGTAGCTGGTTGTGCACCGAAAGCCAACCCTGAGCCAGTGACCGATCAGTTGTTCGTGAAGGAGTTCGTGTCTGCGTTGATCGACGAGAACTACACTGCCGCTGCAGCCTGCTTCGCGTTTCCGATCCGGGAGAAGGAGCTGCACAGCTGGCGGGCGCGAATTGTAGCAGCAGTTGACCCGGGCACCTTGTCACGCTTTCAGGTTGGTGTAGCCGACAATTTCTCTTTCGGCGGAGTTCAAGAGTATGTGGATGCTGAGTGCTTCCGTATTTCCCGGGATGAGGCGTTCGCGGCGATTATGCTCACCGTCAAGAAGACCCCGGAGTACGCAAAGATCATGAAACGCTATGGTGCAGCCATGAAACGTCTTGATGAGGCCGCTGATCTAAGCAAGGTCGATTCCGTCACATATCGTGATGCGTACCAGGGGAGGATTCAGGTGGACGGTCTGTGTGACCTGCTGGCTCCGAAATATGTGGTGCCGCCGGCGGATGGAGCCAGGTGTGTCAATGTTGTCTTCACGGCATCAGGGTACCTGCGCGGCGAGCTGGTGACAATCGTCCGTCTGATTCCTTTGGGTTCCGGCTTCGGCATCACCGATTTCGTCATCGGAGACACCCAAGGGGAGTGAACCGTTGACTGACGAGAGGAAGTGGAACGGATGAAAGAAGTACGGTCATTTGCTGCGGAAGATAGTACGGTTATTTTGTCGCACAATAGATTGCATCAGCGTTTGAGGTGACGGACCCATGCGTTCGATTAGGGATACTCTCGGGCAAAATGAAGTCAGACAGAGTCCTAGCCTTTGGTGCAAAAAGGCTCTCACATTCCGGCTCTTCTCTATTGCGAGCTAGCATATAAAAAACCAGCACGTTACAGTAATGATGGAGAGAATGATATCCGCTGCGATGCCACAACGATACGGCGCGCTGACGGCTCTGGTGACCGGGTTCCTGTCCTCCTCTCTTCTTGAAAGCACGTGTTGGGGGCGAAAAGTATGAAGACAATGACATCGCGGCACTGTTCAATGGTCGTCACGTTCATGAGCATCCTGCTTGTCATAGTTCTTTTGGCAACAGGTTGTGCACAGAAAGTTGTTAAAGTAGAAGGACCACAGATCAGCATGATGCTGGAAACCAACTTCACATCGTCGGAATACGATGCAGGTTCACTTCTTCTGTGGAATATTGGGCAAAACACACTGCAAACCTCTGGCACATCCGTTGTCCATGTGAGCGATTTCAATAACGGGGGTCTTCCGCTGCACTGGCAACTTAGCTCGCCCGTTCGAGTCGTCCAACAATGGGGCATCCCGAGCAAGAAAGCCCTGATAACAACGACATCCAAGGATGTGAATCTTCTGACTCCTCCAGAGGGAATGCAGTATTTATCAACCAAAGACGGTTTTATCAAGCGATGGTATGCGTCAGAAGGAGATGCTTTTGTGAGCGTTCCCCTAGAACTAGACGCTCTGCCAAATGAAATGCTGGATGGCAAAACTCTTACCATAACGGAACAAGGCGTTGCTTCTGGTTCAAAAGCACAGACACTGACCGTCCCTGTCCCTTCTGGCCTGACGCAGATGGTTGTGGAATATGGAAGCGGCAGCATTACGAATGGGCTTGTTCTTGTTGAAGCATCAGAGAAAGTAGCGAAGAATGCATCAGGTTCTATCTGGCTTCTTCGTATAGACAGTACCAAAGGAACGTGGTTACGGTGTGACGATGCTTTCGGTGGAATCATCATTTCAGACCAGGGTTCGAGTTTTGCACGTGTCGGATCGCTCCTCTATTTTACTCGCAGTGATAGGAAAATCGGTTGCATTGATACGGCAGCAGCATTGCCTTCTGTAACGTTGCCGGAGAAGATCAATACGCTCCTCGCCAAGCTCTATCTTGGGACTCCTGCCAACGCTGAGTATTCGGTTCAGGCTCGGCTGTCAAGCGACAGCGGTACGTTGATTATCGAGTGTCCCGATGCCGATTGGAACGGTCTGTATTATGCCGTGGACGCATCTGGAACAGTTCTTGGAAACCTTCGTTCAGACAAGACTTCGATAACAAGCTTTGACGCGAACGGAAAGCAGGGCTCCTCCATTAGCACACCAGGGAGTATCTCCTTCCCTTCCATCGACCTCTGTCAATAGGATGTTTTCTAGACAAGACGCCAAGCAAAACGAAGGGCTTGCCGTTGTTTATATCGGCCGGATCAGACACATTGATCTGCCCTTCTTCTAGAACCGTTGATATCAAGCAGAAGAGCCTGCGGGCGCAAACCCACGGGCTCTCAGTCTCCTGAGTTCCGCCCGCTACACCGTCCCTGTCAGCACCCGGATGAAGGCGATGATGACACCCGTGACCCCTTCGCCACCCATGAAACCAGAAGCTGCGAGGGTCACTTTCTCATCCCACTGTGGGCGCTTGCGCATGATGATGAACTTGGCGAGCCCTCCGACTGCTGCCGCGGCGGAGATGAAGAAGGGCAGGTACACGCCGATGCCGATGGTCATCACGGGAACGTTCAGCACGTACAGGCCGAAGCCGGCGACTAGTCCGATGACGAAGGCTGAAGGACTGGGCAGGCCGGACACCATGGCGGCGACGAACGACGCCTGAGGGGCGACCAGCTGCGTGCCGGGCCCCATCGCGCCATATGCGCGGTGCAGGACGAACAGGACGGCCACTGCGACGAACGAGCCGGTGATGCCGCCTACGAACTCACCGATGATCTGTGCCTTGGGGTCGGTATGCAGGATGTAGCCGGACTTGAAGTCCTGTAGCATGTCACCAGCCAGACCTGCGGCGCATGCGACGACGCCCGCGATGAGAAAGGCCTCGATCTGACCCGGCACCATGAACAGCTTGACCAGGAGGAGGACCAGGACGCCGAAGACCTCCATCGGGTCGATGCCGGTCTGGCCCGTCAGCGTTGCCGCCATTGCCGTGGTGATGTAGCAGCTGAAGATGGTGATAATGCTGGGCACGAGGCGCATCTCGGTGAATACCGTGAGTGCAAATGCCACGAGCGCAAAGACCAGCGGGGTCCATCTCAGATCGAGGTCTCCTTTCTCCCGCCCGATCCCCAGCATGGGACCAAAGATCTCTCGCGCTTTTGGGATGATGTTCTTGACCAGGACGCCGATGCCACAACCCAACATCAGACCGAATCCCAGGCTGTTCTTGAACGCCGTTGCCGCCGCTACGTCAGCGAACCAGTGCAGGGCGACGCCGACGGGAACGAGGAAGAACGTGGCGAATGCGCCACCCAGCAGCCAGGTCCCCATGTACAAAGGGCCGATGATGTACCCGATACCCACGGCCATGGGTGACAGCCAGATGCCGACGAAGATATTGTGACCCGCCAGCCACGTGCTGCTGACAAGCGTCGGTATCTTGTGGAACCAGTCGCGGATGGCGACAAACACGGCGGCCAGACCCAGCGTGGAGAAGACGACACGGGCCTTCGAACCGCCTTCGTCTCCTGCCAGCAGGACTTCACTGGAAGCAACTCCCATCGGATATGGGAGTTGCTCCTTCTCAATGAAGTGGCGGCGGATGGTATAGGTGAAGATGCAGCCCAGCACCGTGCCGGCGATGGTCACCATAATCAGTGAAAGGTAGCTGACCTGTGCGTTCTGATTGATCATCCAGATGCCGGGGATGGTGAACGCGAGGCCTCCAGCGACAAGCGGACCCGCCGACATGGCAGTATGCGTCACGTTGATCTCGTTCAGGTTGGTACGCCTGAGTGCCGTGAGTACTGCCATCGAGAGGATAGCGACGAAGATGGTGGGCCACGGCAGGGCGCCCATGCGCAGCGCGGCATACACAGAGCTGGCGGAGACGACAGCCGAGCCCAGCGCGCCGAGAATAAGGCTTCTGACGGTCAGCTGTTCGCGGAATGATGTGGCGTAACCAAGCTTGGATGGTGCGCTCTCGTGCTTCGACTGCATGCCAAACCTCCATGTAACAGAGTGCGGCATCCTCGGCGCAGTAGCTGCGGCCGCTTTCCAGCGCGGAGAAGGCGGCGATGTCGTCATGTGAGACCGCCTTGGTGAGCGGTCCAATGTTTATTGTAGCAGGTTTTCTGCAGCGAGGGTCTATACTGGTGCCGTGCGAGGTTCGCTGTCGGGGCTGTTCAGGGGTTCGCGGGAACTGTCTGGTCCTGGGTGACCTTGAGAGGTATCGTCTCAGTCTGGCCTTTCCACGTGATGGTCAGAAGAAGCTCCTGGGTGGCTCCTGGTCCGGAGTATCTACCGACGATCACGCCTTCGTTGTGCAGGACCCATCGACCTGATTCGGCCCCCAAGCCTCCTGATTCAGCCGACAAGGTTCCTGGTTTGAGTTCCCCCGGATCACTCAGCTTATACCGGACCTGGGTGATGGTCTCCGAAGAAGGGCCGGTCCATGAGACGTCGAGGTTCGCGCTGGATCTCGTCTCTCCATTCTTGAGAAGCGTCCTCACCAGGACAACGTACTTCGCGTTCCAGTGCGCGGAGGAACCAGCGAGCGTTATCATTGTCGTGGTGGCAGCGCCAAAGAGACCATCGTTCGTACGGGAAGATGACAATGCCGGCGCCAACGAGACAGTTGCAAGTGCTAGCACGAGGAGGGGAGTGGCCATCGCGAGCTGCCACTTGACTGCAAGCAACCCGTTGCCGCGTGCAGGGACCGACTTGGCGGAGGTGACCTGTTCAGCCACTCTCGGTTTTTTCGCGTCTGCATAGTACTGGCTGGCGACAGCGAGAGCCACCAGGACCAGAAATGTGTGAACGTCCATCAAGGAAAACTTGCTATTGCCATCGAATCCGGAGGCGTAGCTTCCTCCCAGCCACCACAGGATCTTCTGGATGACGTAGATCACCGATGGATTGGAGATGAGCAGGACGGTGCCCGTGACGAGGGCGACCCATGCATGGTGCACCACGAACGAGAAGCCCTTGCGGAGGGCGGCCCACAGGTTCTCACTGTCTGCGACGGCGGCGTAGACGAACAGCGCTGCCACGGTAAAGACACCGATCGTCAGCGCCGGCTGAAGCAGTCCTGCCCAGAGGGGAGTGAAATCCATGTTGGAGAAGAGGCGTGCCAGCACCCACTCTGACGATCGTTCACATGCCAGGTTGATGAAGAAAAGTGAGAGACCGACGACAAGGGCCCGGCCGGCGGTGCGCCACGTGGCCCGTGCTCCCGCCATCGCGACGACAACGCCGACAATACAATACGCCGGCAGGGTGAACGATTGGAAGACCATGAGAACCCAGTTGGTTGAAGTGATGGTATGTGAGTCATACTTGAACACGAAGATCCACAGAACGAGTGCCGTCAGGTTGGCCGCCACGAACACACATGCCGTCTCCAGCATCACGAGCGCATGTCTTGGACGCTGCTTGCGCCACGCTGGCAGGAGTCCGACCAGCAGCCACCCAAGAGCGTATGCGGTGACGACTTGGAGCGCTCGGGCGTTGAACCACCGAAGAGGGTCGTTCCCAGCCGTCCCCAGGTACCAGAGCGTAAGCTCCGGCGTAAACAGGTCCATACCTGCATAGGCGTCACCCAGGGTGTACATCAGCACGGTCGAAACGACGAACCTCACACCTTCCGCTACGATGCGCGAGAACCCCGCAAGCAGGAACCACCACTGCCAGATCGTCCCGTGCCATGCGGCTCGCAGACTGCGGCCAAACTGTTTCATGGGAAACCTCCTCCATCCTGCTCTATCCATTAACTATGCCACTGCTGGAGGTTGTGGTCAAGGGGAGACGCCCAACGGGGGTCGTGCACGATTCCCGTCGTACCAAGGCACACAGCACCCCACACACCCGTTCAGGGATGGATTCCTGCATACGCGGCCGTCCAGCTAGGTTTGGCCCCATGCACGCAGCTCCTGTACCCCTTCAGAATGTTGATGCTTGCAGCATGACAATGCCGCCACCGGCAATATACTATTTGTTGCGGGAGGTGAGCGATGGATGAGAACGAGAAGGCACGGTTGGCGCAGGCACTGAAAGCGCAACTAGCTGGGGGACAGCGGCCTGGCCCCATCATCCCATCCATACGCCCTGCCATCCGGCCCGACCTGGCTCCCTTTGCGCTTGCGGCTTGTGCCGCGAATACCCATCTCCATCGGCACATCGATGATGCGCTGCACCTGGCTGACCCCGCGTGGGACCTGCAGGCGGCAGTCAACGCGCTCGTGCATCATCCGGCGCTGGTCACGCTGTCCACAGAAGACGCTGCGTATGCGTGCAGGTTGGTCGGAGTATCTGTGGCGGCTCAACATGACCAGCGGGCGCGGGCCTGCCTGGGCGAGATCATGCGCGATGGGTGGCGTCGAGCGTGGCAGACGGTCAGTGCCAGAGAGAGCATCAGCCTGGAGCGGTTCAGGGCGATGCATCCGAGCGAACAGCAGCAGGAACTCGATGTGGAACTGGTGGTGCTGACATGGTACGCCGGCGTCTGCGGTGTTCCGGTAGCAGAGACCCCGTTGCGTGAAGCTTTGGATCATTCCCTCGTCAAGGCGCTGCATCGCCTGACCCTGGCAGCGGCGGAGATCGATCCGGAAAGCCGGTCCCGCTATGATGCCGCTTTGAGATATGACCAGCTGTGGTGGCGAGCGACCGGTGACGACTCTAGAGACAGGGAACTTGTGACACGCTTGAGTGCTGCGCGTGACATTCTCAAGCAGATAGCGCAGGTAGACCAGGCTGTCTCTCCGGGACCGGGCGACGTCTGGCAGGCTGCCTTCCTGCTTGCTGGAACCGATGCTGGCCTTGACGACGGGACAGCCGTCAGCATGCTCGCCGGACTCTTTGCTCTGAGGCAGGTGCCGGCGACACAGTCACCGACCGCCTACGAGCCGACGGTATCGGTCGGCGCCCCGGCAGACGGTGAGGAACTGCGCAGGGCACGCGCAGACCTTGTGGTACAACTGCGCGAGACGCACCGCCTGACCGGCGAGCTGGACCGGGCACGCGACCGGCTGAGCGCGCGCGAGGCCGAGATCTCGCGGCTGATGGGCATTCTCTCGGCGCGCGACGAGCCTGAGTCCGAAGTGCAGTACATAGTGCGCTCCATCACCGAGCGGGTCCTGGTCGCCGGTGGACATGAGACACTGTCTCGCAACCTGCAGACATGGCTTCCCAACAGCGTCTGTATCGCTACAAACGGCAAGGAAGACCTTGACCCGGCAGTCCTTTCCACGACCCGCCTCGTGGTCGTCCTGACGTCGTACATCAGCCATTCCTTCTCGGGTAAGGTGATCAACGAGGCACACAAAAGGGACCTGCCCGTCCTGATGCTGGAATGGCGCAGCGCCAAGCACATCCTGCAGGAGATCGACCGCGCCCTGGCGACGCAGGAGGACTTTCCGGCAAAGCCGTAGGACCGTGTGCATCCTCGTGATGCCGACCGTACCATTCTTCTGATCTGTCATTCCCCCCGAGCACTTTTTTCCAATACGAGGGGTGCTCTGCCCCCCGAGCCCTTTGGTTCAAGGTGAGGGGTGCTTTCGGCGTATGCGGGAATCCATCCTTGACCTTGTAGCCGTTGCTCAAGCGGGCGAGCGCCATATACTAAAACGTCAGGCCCAGATGAATTGGTGCCGCGAACGTGGAGGTCCCGAGAGTGAGAATGCGCAAGGCAGCGGGGTGGATCCTGCTGGTGATAGCAGTTGCAGCGGCAGTCGTCGTCTTGGTTGGATTCAGGCGTAACCGTGCCGTCCAGCGGCATGCAGTCGCCTATGTGCAGTCAGCGGACGTCTGGCAGGCCAGACAACATCTCCTGTGGCAGGAGGTCGACGTCGTTTGTGATGCACAGGCGGCACAGCAGGAGCGCATTCTCCAGACAGCCGAAGCGGAAGAAGCGGCGGATGTGGCCTTGGTGCAGACGGGCGACCATGCGGCGATGCTGCGGGAGGGGAACCGCGAGGACCAGCTCATCCGGTTAGTCATCGCGAGATGCGACCCTGCAGTCGCCGCCCAGCTCCAACCCGTGGCGGAGCTGGCATGGCCGCTGACAGGACTCATGAAGATCACATCGCCCTACGGCGAACGCATGCACCCCATCATCGGTGAAGAGGCGTTCCACCGGGGCGTTGACCTGCGCGCAAACTACGGCTCACCCATCCTTGCGCCCGCTGATGGGGTCGTCCTGTACATCGGGAGCAAGACTGCCTATGGCAACATGGTCGTCGTGCTGCATGGTGGAGGTATTGCCACTGTCTACGGCCACCTGTGGAAATTCGCGGTCGAGCCCTACGAACGTGTCCAGAAAGGACAGCTCCTCGGATATACGGGCAACACGGGCTTCAGCACCGGACCTCACCTGCACTTCGAAGTGCGGCAGGGCGGTGAATCGACCAATCCGCTGGAGTGGCTGCCTCCCATCGAGACAACCGAGCAGGGGACGATCATCCAGTGATCGATGCTGACGCTGCCGGGCGAAAGTACGCCCAGAGCGCTCCGGCCAGGTATGCAATCCATGCGACGACCTGGACGAGATTGGGGCTGTCGATATATCCGAAGACAGAA
>DASVKR010000094.1:0-6123 GCA_036385275.1 Candidatus Cryosericum sp.
CATTCCCAGCAGCGAGAAATTGCGCATGATCGTATATGTCTGCACCTTCTGGGGATGCTGTGCCTGGATGCCGGCCTCGAATCCCTGCGGAATGACCAGGACGGCGGTCCCTTTCTCCGATGCGACCTTGCGGACGATGTCGTCGACGACCCCCTCGGTGATCGTTGTGACCTTGAAGTTCGCCTTCGTGAGGATGCCGGCAAGCATCTGTGACGTCTGACTGCGGTCGAAGTCCACGATAGTCATGGGCTGGGGAGCGGACTGTTTCTTCTGCTCCTGATTAATGACCCTGCCCAGGAAGCTGTAGATCACCATGATTACCAGGATGGGGGCCAGCGTCTGCCACGTGATCAGCTCTTTCAGTTCTTTTCTCAGAATGACGAAGAATCTCCTCATCGCTTCACCACCTGAACAAAGACCTCTTCGAGGTTTGCCTTGCCATATTTGTCCTTGAGTCCCTGGGGTGTTCCCACGTCATGGATCGTGCCCTTGTCGATGATGGCCACACGGTCTGACAGGTACTCTATCTCGAGCATGTTGTGACTCGACAGCAGCACCGCCATGCCTTCGGCCGTCGTCCTGCGAATCGACTCACGAATGTCGATGGCAGCAACCACGTCGAGACCACTTGTTGGCTCGTCGATAACAGCCAGTTTCGGGTGTGTCATGACGACTCGTGACAGAAGCAGCTTGCGCGTCATGCCTTTGCTGTACGTGCCTATCTTGTCATGCAACCGCTCGCCCAGTCCCGTGATGTCCGAGGCTCTCTGGATATACTCGCGCTGTACCGCAGTATTGGAAGCGAACAATTCTGCCATGAAGCTCAGGTATCCAAGACCCGTCAGGTTCTTGTAGGCGCCGGCCTCTTCGGGCAAATAACTGATGATCTCGCGTATCCGGGCTGCATCCTTCTGGACATCCATCCCGTAGACGTGAGCCGTGCCCGACGTCGGTTGCAGGATGGTCGCCACGATACGCAGCGCCGTGGTCTTGCCGGCGCCGTTGGGTCCGATGAGCGCAAAGATCTCCCCTGGCGCCACCTCGAAGCTGATGCCATGGAGCGCCTCAAACTTGCCATAACTCTTTTTCAGGTTCTCTACGACGAGTGCCTGTTCCATGCGTTGCCTCCGCTCCGGATGCGGCCCATCGCTCACGCGGCTGCGCAGTCGACTGCGCCCCCGAATCAACACAAGGAGCACCGGGAACATGCATTCTACCGATGCACGCCGGGTCTGTCAACCCAGAGGACGCGCAGGAATCGCGATCCTGCCCCGTCGATTGTGAACGCCGTGATTGTACCCATTCATTGTTCCACAATTAATGCACTAGACTAAAGGTTTTGTATCCTGTCTTGGATCGCTGCTATCTTGAAATGGCACAGATACAGCCTTAACATTATGAACAGTTAAGGATCTGGATCTCCAGTGGAGGCCGGTTGTGATGCTTGAAAGAAGTCTTGTGGCTATTGTGCCGTTCATTATTGTTCTGACTATATGCGCCGTGTTTCTGGGACGATATCTGGCCCGTGTCTTTCAGGGGCAACATACGTTCCTGACACCGCTCGTGGGCGGCATCGAGCGTGGGCTGTTGCACATTTTCGGTGTGCGACAGGACGAAGAGCAGACATGGAAGCAATATGCTATCAGCCTTCTTCTTTTCAATGCACTCGGGCTGTGCTTTCTGTTCATTCTTCAGCTTGTTCAGCAATGGTTGCCCGGAAATCCACAGCACCTCGGAGCCGTACGACTTGACACGGCTTTCAACGCGGCTGTTTCATTCATGACGAATACCAACTGGCAATCCTACAGCGGCGAAACAACGATGAGTTACCTTACCCAGATGCTGGGTATGACCGTACAGAACTTCCTTTCGGCGGCAACAGGGATTTCCGTAGCAATAGCTCTCATTCGTGGTTTTGTCCGCCGGTCCACGAACAGTATTGGCTGCTTCTGGGTAGACCTGACACGAGCTCTCGTGTATGTCTTGCTCCCAATGGCATTGGTACTGTCCCTGGTTCTGGTCTCCCAGGGAACCGTCCAGACGCTGCGGCCAACGGTGGCACTCACCACGCTTGAAGGTCAGGTCCAGCGCATTGCAGTAGGACCGGCTGCTTCCCAGGTGGCGATCAAGCATGTCGGCACCAATGGAGGCGGATTCTTCAATGCCAATGCGGCTCACCCCTTCGAAAGCCCAAATCCCTTTACGGATCTCCTTCTTGTTTTTTCTCTTCTTCTCATACCAGCCGCTTTGCCGTTCACATTTGGCGAAATGCTTGGCGATCGGAAGCAGGGTACCGCTCTGTTCCTGGCCATGCTGATCATGTTCAGCATTGGCTTGGGGATTTCGCTTCACTATGAACTCGCAGGCAATCCTGCACTTGCGCAAGCCGGTGTCGCAGGGGGAGTCAACATGGAGGGGAAGGAGCAGCGATTTGGCCCGATCATGTCGACTCTCTTTGCTCAGTCGACGACGGTAACATCCACCGGCGCTGTCGACTCGATGCACGACAGTTTCACCCCTATCCCCGGCCTGATCATGGTTTTCAACATGACAGTTGGTGAAGTCATCTTCGGCGGAGTCGGTGTCGGGCTGGTCGGGATGCTTCTCTATGTCGTCTTGACGCTGTTTATCGTTGGACTCATGATCGGTCGAACTCCCGAATACCTGGGGAAGAAGCTTGAACCGCGCGAAATGCTCATGGCAGTTGTCGGGCTTCTTGGCCCTCCGATCGCCATGCTTCTTATGGCAGGCCTTGCTTTCTCCATTCCCTCTGCCGTTGCTTCTGCTGCAAACACGGGCTCTCACGGAATGACCGAGATCATCTATGCATGTGCTTCCGCGGCCGGGAATAACGGTTCGGCCTTTGTCGGGCTCAATGCAAACACACCCTTCTACAACGTTGGGCTTGCGCTGCTCATGCTTGTCGGCCGTTTCGCCACCATTCTTCCCGGTCTCGCTATTGCAGGATCGGTGGCAGCAAAGAAGAGAGTTCAATCAGGCGTAACGTTTTCGACAACCAGCACTTTGTTCGTGTTCATGCTGATTTTCGTTGTCACTATTGTGGGTGGATTGACCTATTTCTCACCCCTGGTTCTCGGTCCGTTGCTTGAGTTCCTGAAGCTGCGTTAGGGTCGCGGAGGGATAAATGAGAAAGAAAGGCATGCTTGACCCATCTGTAGTGAGCAAAGCTGTCGGCGGCGCATTCCAGAAACTTGATCCCCGCACTCTATGGCGAAATCCAGTCATGTTCGTCGTGGAGTTTGGCTCAATCATCACGACTGTCTTTGCAGTCATGAGCGCTTTTCAGCATACGGGCTTCTGGTTCAATCTGCAGATCTCGCTTTGGCTCTGGTTCACGGTTCTGTTCGCCAATTTCGCGGAGGCACTCGCGGAAGGACGTGGAAAGGCACAGGCTGATTCGCTCAAAAAGACTCGCAACGAAGCAGTTGCCAACCGTCTTCGTTCAGATGGAACCACAGAGACTGTGGCAGCTATTGATCTCGTCAAGGGAGACACGGTCGTCGTCAGTGACAACGAGACCATCCCCAGCGATGGCGAGATTGTCCAGGGCGTAGCATTGGTCGATGAATCAGCCATAACCGGCGAATCAGCACCTGTCATCCGTGAGTCAGGGGGAGATCGCACTGGTGTTACCGGCGGGACCCGCGTGTTGTCCGGGACTATTCACCTCCGCATTACCGCCAACATGGGCGACACGTTTCTGGACCAGATGATCGCGATGGTCGAGAGCTCCTCGCGGCGCAAAACGCCGAACGAGGTGGCACTGGGAATCCTCCTCATTGGGCTTACAGCTCTGTTCATCGTCGTAACAATCACACTGCGCGCATTCGCGGGATATATGAGTGTAACGGTCGCGGTCCCTGTGCTGGTGGCACTTCTGGTCTGCCTTATGCCGACAACGATTGGCGGCCTGCTGCCGGCAATCGGTATCGCGGGGATGGACCGCCTCATCGAGCATAACGTCATTGCCCTGTCCGGTCGAGCCGTCGAAGCTTCAGGAGATGTTTCCGTCGTTCTGCTGGACAAGACCGGCACGATTACCCTGGGCAACCGTATGGCAACAGAATTCCTTCCTGCCGAGGGCGTCACGGAGCACCAGTTGATGGACAGTTCAGTACTTGCCTCATTGGCAGATGACACCCCCGAAGGTCGTAGCATCGTCACGCTGGCCAAGCAGAAACTTGGCATACGCGGACGCGACATCCGCGCCCCGCAGGGGTCCACGTTTGTTCCTTTTACAGCAGAGACGCGCATGAGTGGCATTGATTATGGAGACCAGCATATCCGCAAAGGCGCCGTAGACGCAATAGAACAATGGGTCGAGGAGAACGGGGGGCAATTCCCAGACACGGTTCACGCGTTAGTCGACGGTGTCGCCCGTCAGGGTGAAACACCTCTCGTCGTCTCAGATGGCGCCCTTGTCATGGGTGTCATTCGCTTGAAAGATATCCTCAAACAGGACATCAAGGAGCGCTTGGGCCAGCTTCACGTATTCGGTATCAAATCGGTCATGATTACAGGTGACAACCCCTTGACCGCTGCAGCCATAGCAGCAGAAGCGGGGATCGATGATTTCGTAGCACAGGCACGACCCGAGACGAAACTCGACCTCATCCGAAGGTATCAGGCAAACGGCAGCATGGTCGCCATGATCGGTGATGGAACCAACGACGCGCCTGCTCTTGCACAGGCAGATGTGGGCGTTGCCATGAATGCAGGCACACAATCTGCGCGGGAAGCAGCAAATCTTGTTGATCTTGATTCGAACCCGACGAAGTTACTGGACATTGTCGAGATTGGCAAACAGATCCTGATTACACGGGGCTCATTGACCACGTTCAGCATCGCAAACGACGTCGCCAAGTACTTTGCCATTATCCCGGCGATCTTCGCTGCAAAGTACCCGCAGCTGGCCATGCTCAATGTCATGCACCTGCATTCACCAGCCAGTGCTATTCTGTCAGCCGTCATCTTCAATGCCGTTATTATCCCGTCACTTATTCCGCTTGCGATGCGAGGAGTCCAGTATCACCCCTCCAGCGCAAACGCACTGCTTTGGCGGAATCTTACCATCTATGGTGCCGGGGGACTGGCACTGCCATTTGTCGGCATCAGACTTATTGATGTGCTGCTCGTCGCCATCAGGGTTGTGCGGTAAGGAGATTGGACATGAAGGAACTGAAGAGAGCACTGATCGTCTTTGGAATCCTCGTCGTCATCACAGGAATCATCTACCCGCTCACTGTGACAGGTATTGCACAACTGACAATGTCTCACCGTGCCAATGGAAGTCTTGTTACAGTAAACGGACATGTCGTCGGCTCTGAACTCATCGGTCAGCAATGGACATCACCGAAGTACTTCCATGGCCGCCCTTCAGCTGTGGCATATGACGCTTCAAATTCCGGTGGATCGAATCTCGGACCCTCAAGCGCTGACCTTGAGAAAAGCGTCGCAGAACGAATTGCCAAAGTCCGATCCGAAAATGGTCTGGCTGCGGACGCAACCGTTCCTGCCGATCTGGTAACGGCTTCCGCAAGCGGCCTGGATCCAGACATCAGCCCAGAATCCGCTCTGCTGCAAGTACAACGTGTCGCCGCTGCACGCGGCCTTGTACCGAGTGCAGTCGAAAATCTTGTCACGGTCAATACCAGAAAACCCTTCCTCGGTATCTGGGGACAATCGCGCGTGAATGTCCTCGAACTCAACATTGCCCTGGACAAGCTCTCAGAAACACCCTGATATGAACGAGGAACAGCGGCCGAACCCGGACATACTTCTGCATCGTCTGCAACAGGAAGAAGCAGACCAGAAATCCCACGACCAAGGTCACCTGAAGATATACCTCGGCTACGCCGCCGGTGTCGGCAAGACTTACGGAATGCTCGAAGAAGCAAGAAACCTCAAGAACCAGGGGATAGATGTTGTTATCGGCCTCATCGAGACTCATGGGCGAGCAGAAACTGAGGCGCTTGTCAAGAATCTGGAGATTATCCCGCGACGCGCCGTCATCTATGGTGGTCTCAAGCTCGATGATCTGGATCTTGACGCTATCCTTGCACGCAAACCAACCATCGTTCTGGTAGATGAACTTGCTCACAC
>DASVKR010000095.1:0-3645 GCA_036385275.1 Candidatus Cryosericum sp.
GCCCCATGCCGGCGTCACGTCATTTTTGCCGACGACCGTGGGCGCGCGCATTGCCACTCTCCAGCACGTCATGACAACCTTGAGTCCCAAGCTGGCAACAGTCGAGGGGGCGAGACCTCTGGCGTGGCATCTGGAGGGACCGTTCCTCAATGAAAAGATGCCAGGGGCCATGAATCCCGAGGATTTCGAGATACCGACCATTGCGAATGCCGAAGCACTGCTTGACAGTGGTCCCGTCATGCTGATGGCCGTGGCACCCGAGCGCGAGGGGGCGATCCCGGTTATTGAATACCTAGTCAGCCGGGGCGTGCATGTCTCTATTGGCCACACAGATACGGATTTTGAGCATGCTGTTGCGGGGATCGCCGCCGGCGCCACATCTATGAATCATCTCTTTAATGTGATGCGACCATTGCTTCATCGCGAACCAGGTCCCGTTGGCGCTGCGTTCCTGTATGATGTCTATCTTCAGTTCATAGCTGACGGCGTGCACACTCATCCTGCCACGATTGCACTGGTGAGCCGGTATCTCAAGGATCGGCTCGTGCTTATTTCTGATTCTGTTCTCGCTGTCGGACTCGGCATCCAGGGCGAGTTCAATTTCGATGGACGGACGGTGACGGTGGACGAAACCTCAGTACGGCTCCCTGGTGGGCGCCTTGCGGGTTCCATTCTGACGCTCGACCGGGCTGTTCGCAACGTGGTCAACATCGGCGGTCTTGATCTTGCGAGTGCCTTCCGCGCTGCAGGTCAGAACCCTGCCTGTTCCATTGGTGTGACCGATCGAGGTATTATCCGACCGGGAGCCGTTGCGGACATTGTTATCCTGACCTCTGACCTTCATGTCTCTTCCACGATCTGCGAGGGCAGCGTGGTCTACAGCGCGTAGGGCCGTGGCGGCAATCCAGAAGCTCATTGCCTGCGACCTCGATGGGACGTTGCTGAACAGCCATTCCGTAATCACGGAAGAAACGATTGCTGGATTGAGGACCGCCCTGATTCCCGGGGTGGAATTCACCATCTGTTCCGGCCGGGAACAGTTCTCGATTATGCGGTTCGTTGAGCAGCTGGGGATCATCCGGGTGCCGATCATCAGTGAAACCGGCGCCGTCATCCAGGATCCGTTTGATGGGCACATCATTGTTGAGTGGAATCTCGCAGGTTCTGTCGTAGGAGGAGTCCTCGACCTTCTACAACGCAGCTCATACGATTTCAACTTTTTTCTGTTGAAAGGCGAGGACGTCGTGCTCTACAAGAATGCTACCGCACCCTTCTTCCTGCAGAACACACCATATGCGGAGCTGAATTCGCGTTTTGAGGATATTGGGGTTTGGAAGGCTCACGATATGAAGGGCTATCGCAAGATTGCCATCCGATGTCGCCTGGAAGAGACGGATGCCCTCGAGTTGGACCTTGAGCATGCACTTGGGGCGACTGCGACGGTCGTGAAGGCCGACCTGAACTGTATCGACGTCATGGGAGCAGGCGTCAGCAAAGGCAGTGCCGTCTCAACCTTGTCCTCCATGCTTGGCGTGGAGATGAAGAACATCATGGTTCTGGGTGACAATGAGTCGGACGCCAGCATGTTCAAGGTCGCAGGCGTTTCCGTAGCCATGGCCAACGGTGATCCCCAAGTGATTCGTTTGGCTCGGTACATGGCTCCGTCGAACGATGAACATGGCGTCGTTACAGCTGTTCAACGATTTGTGAGTGGCGAGTATCACGCCTGAACCAGCGGACTTGGATGCACATCCATAAACTTGCGGTATTTGATCTCGATCGGACGCTTCTTGACGACCGGTCGGTCATTTCCGATGAGACAGCGGCACGCTTGCGAGCTGTCAGCGTTCCCGGGCTTGCGTGTACAGTTGCATCCGGGCGTGATCTTGAACGCATCGCACCATACGTTCAGCAGCTGGCATGGCTCTCAGCTCCCGTCATCGCGGAACAGGGGGCAGTAGTCGTCGATCCTCAGAATGGGCACATTCTCATGGAGCAAGCCATATCTGCAGAGGTTCTCCTCGGGTCGGTGGAGACGGTGCGCTCGATAGGCATCCCTGTTAATATGGTCCTGTATGGTCGGGGCGATCCACAGGTGTTCCGCAATGCGGGCGCACCCAGTTTTGTCGACGGGTGGGGGTCCAGCTGGTGTGCCAGTCACTTGCGCTATGTTCCGGAGACCAGCGAGATCGCAACAGACGGGGTGCGGAAGATCTCCATCATGTGCCTGCCTGAGAATACCGATGCCGTCAGGCAACTCATTGCCGAAAGTCTGGGACCCCGGGCGAACGTGGTCAAGGCTGACATGAACTTCGTCAACATCATGGACGCAGGCGTCAGCAAGGGTTCTGCACTTCGCTGGCTGATCGACTATCTTGGGCTCGAAAGTTCCCACGTGATGGCCGTGGGTGATTGTGAGGCAGACCGAAGCATGTTTGCAGCAGCCCTGGTCTCGGTTGCGGTCGCAAATGCGGACGAGCAGACACGATCTCTGGCGAGGTTCGTGGTACCGTCGAACAATGAACAGGGCGCGGCGGTGGCGCTGGAAAGGTTCGCCACAGGCGAATTTGGAGTCTAAGACGACGAACGACATCTGATTCAGGAGGAACGACATGGCAGCAGCAACGTATATTCAGGCAGTGAGATTCATGATCGACCGTATTGAAGAGACGCAAATGAACAACATACTGGAAGCCGCTCGAATGGTGGCGGACAGCGTTCAGAAGGGTGGAATGGTGTTTGGTTTTGGAACGGGACATTCTCACATGATTGCCGAAGAGATGATGAGCCGTGCCGGCGGCCTCATTCAGGCACAGGGTATCCTGGAAACTGAGCTTATGGTACACATCAATGAGACACAGGCAACGTATCTTGAACGTCTGCCTGGCCTTGCCCATGTCTATCTGACCAACGCGCCGGTTGAAGAGGGCGATGTGCTGGTTGTCATCTCTAACTCTGGTCGTAACGCCGTTCCTGTCGAGATGGCCATGGAGGGCAAGAAGATCGGGCTGCACGTCATTGCTGTGACCAATGTTGCGCATTCGCAGGGGACTCCATCCCGGCATCCATCGGGAAAGAGGCTCTTCGAGGTAGCCGACCTTGTTCTGGATACATGTGGCGAACCAGGTGACGCTCTGGTCTCTATCGAAGGTAGCCCAGCCAAGGCCGGTCCTGGCTCGACAATCGCGGGGGCAGTGCTGGTCGATAGTATGATGGTCGAGGTGATGGAATTGCTGGCGAAGAGAGGTGCCACTCCCTGCATTCTGCACAGCAGCAACAATAATGACAAAGCGGGCGCGCTTGAGAATGCACGTGTTGCTTCCGACTTCGCTCGCAAGTTCAGCGAGCGACAGGTCCGCATGCAGCTGCGTACCCACGAGGGCCTCGCAGACTAGACAGGGTTTCGAATTCGCAGTCGGACGAACCGGCCGTGAGTGCTGTCGGCCCACGGCCGTTCTTCACGCCTGGACCTTGACATCCAGTAGCCCTCCGGTACATTGTTACGGCTTCATTCGCACGAGCATTGACAATCAGGAGGTGGCTCATGGACGAAGACAGCATGATGAAGAAGGCCACGCGGCCCATCGAGAAGAACCGCCGGACACGGAGCAAACCAGCGAAGATCCGGCACCTTCAGAAGCAGCA
>DASVKR010000096.1:0-14215 GCA_036385275.1 Candidatus Cryosericum sp.
GAATGTCTTCTCGTACAGTACGGCATCGATACCGTTCTTCTTGCGTGTCGTGCCAAGGACGAAGACGCGAGCATACTTGAAGTTTCGGTGTCTGACCCGAGATCTGAGCAATCCGAATATCCCCAGGTCGCGCCGCACGTCAGTCAACCCATAGATGCGGCCGCTGGGGACGTACCTCGCGTGGAGTCGGTCATACTCTTCGATGACCTCGTTTAGGTCGGGCAGCGTTACGGACATCCCGATGACAGGATGATCCGGTTTGGTCATGTCTTCGACCACGAAGACCAGGTCTTCGATGGCGATCATCCTCAATCCGGCTGCCAGATAGTCGAATTCCTCTTCAGAAAACTGTTCAAACTGTGGGTGGACCCCGGTGTTCCACGCCACGTTGTAGATGATCTTCACCCGGGCGATCTCGTTCGCCCAGTCACTAAGCTTGACGGATCTGACGGCGATGCCCTGGCGTGCGAGTCGTTGTTCAAGGTCCTGCCCCCGCTTTCGCATGTTTTCAAGGCGCTCCATGTATGGAGAAGCACTCTCGTGCGTCATGCGAAAGGCATACCAGTCGTTTTCCTTGACGCCCCACCGCTCCAGAAAGCGCGTGTAGTACGGGGGTTGATAGGGCTCCATGACCATGGGGTGTTTGTCGAACCCGTCGACGAGCAGGCCGTCCTCACCGTTGGCGTTGAACCGTGCCGGGCCGATGATCTTCACCGCGCCACCGTGCTGCAGATCCTCGGTGGCCGCGTCGAGCAATGCAGTCGCAACTTCGTCGTCGTCGAATGACTCAAACAACCCGATCCATCCGATCTCGCCCTGGACCGTGCGCTCATGGTAGGAACGGTCGATGAATGCTGCAATGCGTCCGACCGGCTTTCCGTTCTGATGGGCAACGTAGTACTGCAGAAAGGAACAATGATGAAAGAAAGGGTTTGCGCCCGGAAACTTCTTCTTCCGCCAGCTCCGGTCCGGATTCAGGTCATTCAGCTCCGCAGCCAGGATGGGCATGACCTTGCGGGACTCGGGAGTACTGTAGAAGGGTATGCTCCAGGCCACGTTGACGAATTTCTTGAGCTTGGTAAGCGGCAGGGGAAAGGATCCGTCCACTGAGACCGGCCGGGAGATGAGTCGCTCGATCGTCACTGTCGCTTTCATGGTTCCTCCGGGCTGCTGATCGTGATAGAAACGTCGGTGCTCCCGTAGATAGCCGCAGTTTCGCTGCTATAATAAACTTCGAGCCTCGTTCCGTACCGTGAATCATGATACGTGAAATGGGCAACCTGTAAATTGATAGGAAGTCCCCCGACAACATGCCGCTCATACTGGAAGACCTTGAAAAGATGTACGGCGATCGTCTCCTGTTCCGGTCTCAGCACTGTGGCATTGGTGCTGGAGACAAGGTCGGTATCATTGGCCCCAACGGAAGCGGCAAGACGACGCTCCTTCGCATCCTGTCCGGGGCTGATGATGAGTATGCCGGAACGGTCCTGATCACCGGTGGGGACAGTCTCTGCTTCATCGATGCTGTTCCCGTCGACCCCGAGCGTACTGCCCGCCAGATTGTCGCTGAGCCTTTCGAGCATCTCCGTGTCCAGGATGCGCGCATCCGCGAACTGGAACGCCTTCTTTCCACAACCCTTGAGACCGATCACTATCTCGTCGAGCTCGCCCGGCAAACCGACCAGTTCGAGGCACACGGCGGCTACGACTACATCGTCAGCATGAACAAGGCACTCTCCAGTCTCGGTTTCGCCTCAGAGGATCTTGACCGCTTTTCGGGGACGATGAGTGCCGGAGAGGTCTCACGGCTACGCTTGTCGCGGCTGGTCAGCGACACCAGGAACATCTGGCTGCTGGACGAGCCTACCAACTACCTGGATATTCCCGGCGTGCAGTGGCTCGAGCGCCAGCTCAAGGGACTGCAGGCCACGGTCCTGGTCGCATCGCACGACGCCTGGTTTCTGGACCAGGTCTGCAACAAGCTGCTGGTCATCGAAAACGGGACACTGCGGCTGTTCAGCGGAGGGTATACCGACTACGTCCGCGTCAGGGACGCTGAAGCCGCCGACCGTGCCCAGCATGATGCCGAGCTCAAGCGAGAGATCGAACGTATGCGGCAGTACGTCGAGAAGTACAGGTATGGAACGCGCGCAAGCCAGGCTGCCTCACGCGAGAAAGCAATGGAACGTCTCAAGGCAAAGGTTCAGACTGGACCCACCTCGACGCGCAAGCGCGTCCACGTGCGGTTGCGCAACACGGGAGAGAGTGGAGAGATCGCACTGCGCTTCGAGCACGTCAGCAAGTCGTACGGCGACCGTGCGATTCTCAGCAAGGCAAACGTCACAATCCTCTCCCGCCAGCACGTGGCCATCCTTGGCCGCAACGGGGCCGGAAAGTCGACACTGCTGGGCATAGCGATGGGGCAGATCGTTCCGGAGGGTGGCGACATCTACTGGGGACCAAGCGTACGGTACTCCTTCTTCCCTCAGAACTACACACTCTTCGAGAAAGAGACGGCAATGGAGTGGATCATGGCCCGCCGCCCGCAGCTGATCATCTCGGAGGTCAAGGCTCTGTTGGGCAGTTTTGGTTTCTCAGCCGACCAGATGGACCAGCAGACCGGAGCGATGAGCAGTGGAGAGAAGCAGCGCCTACTGCTGGCACTACTCTCCAAGGAAACAGCCAACATGATCATCCTTGACGAGCCAACAAACTATCTGGACATCCAGACACGGGAATCTCTCGCTTCGACGCTCCGGGCGTTCGAGGGGACAGTCCTGTTCGTATCGCACGACCGGACATTCATAGACGCTGTTGCCGACCGTATCGTCCTCATCGAGCGCAGCAACGTGTCGGTGCTGGAAGGAAACTATTCGGCAAACCGGCAGGAGCTCTTCAACGATCGTGCCATTCGCACGCCGTCCACTGGTGGTGCGAATGTCCAGGACAATACCAGGTCCACGCGGACATCACACAACAGGCTCGTGGCCCTCGAAGCCCACGTACGGCTTCTCGAGCGCCAGATTGGCGAGATCGAACAGGAACAGGCTGATCTCACCCGGAAATTGCAGGAAGAAGGACCCACCATGCAGGGAACGGATATCGCATCGCTGTCGGTGCATATCCACGAGTTGCAGGTACGACGGGAGGAGTTGTTCGAGGAGCTGGCAATGGCGGAAGAGCAGTTGCTACAGGCCTCGGCGTCGTGATTCGATTTCCTGGAGCAGCTCCTCGCGGGACGTGAATCCCCACCGCTCCAGCAGTTCCTCCGAGAGGTCGTACAAGAGAGTCTTCTTCAGATAGTCCCGTTTCGTCGTCAGGAGCTTGCGTTCGAGAAGCGACACCAGAGCTTTGTCGCTCGTGACCCCACGAAGCTGCAGAATCTCCTTGCGTGCCAGCGCCCCCTTCGTAATGATGAGAGCGAGAACCTCCATAGCCTGCCTGGAAAGGCCGACCTTGGGCCTGGGCTGCGGCGGCTCAGGCGTGAGTTTGTCTGGAACCGAGAAGCAGTACTTCTGGCCATCCTGGACGAGACGGACGCCACGATTCGCATAGTCAGCCTGGAGGCTCTCCAGAAGACGCCGGGTCGCCTGGCAGCTCTGTCCTGCCCGGCGTGCCAGATAGCGGACGCCCACAGGCCCCTCAGCCGCAAACAGGATGGCCTCGAGTCGTTGCTTCGCAGCTTGAAGCTCCAGTCCCGTAATGAATTCCTGACTCTCTGCGCGTTCAGTCATCCGGTTTCCCCACGTATTTGACGGCAATACCCTCGAACCTGCTGTGTTGAGCGATGTGGAGGACCCCCATCTTGGTCAGGATGAGAATCGCGAGAAAGCTCAATACCACGCGCTCTCGGGAATCGGATGAGTCGAAAATATCCTCAAACAGCATAGTTCCCCTTTCCTGCAGCAGCACTCGTATCTCGCGCATGACCTGCTGGAGGCTCAGATAGACCGGTCGCTGATTCTCGCTCGTGACGGGCTTGCGCGCCGCGACGCGCTCAACGATGCGGGCAAGTGCCTCGAGCAGGGCGTCCGACACCTCGTCCCCCGTCTGCTCCTCCGCTGGAGGCAGCGTCGTCCGGACATTCGGCCTCTTGTACGGGGCTCTGCCCGCATTCACCTCCTGGAGAACCTCGATGATGGGTCTGGCGTACAACCCCGCCTCGTCCAGCGCTCTGATGCCTTCGAGCAAGGATTTCTCCTGCGAGGCCGCGTGCCCGAACAGGACGAACTCGCTCTTCAGCTTGAGAAGGTCAGCCAGCATGTAGACGAGCTCGGCATGCTCTTCGACCCCGGCGTCGCGCCGAATGGTCATACTGCAGAAGTCCACCAGGCGCTCCACGACCACGTCCGCAACGTCAGCATGTCCAGCCCGTCCAAGGAGTCTCAAGTTGTTCACAGAATCCGTCAGGCCCGCCACGTTCAGATCCCCATGGCCTCCCTGACCATGCGCACGGTCTCGGCCGCGACCACCGACGCCTTCTCCCGGCCTTCTGCCAGAATGTGGTCGACCGACCGAGGATCAGCGGCAAAGGCGGCCCGGCGCTCCTGGAACCCGACCAGCCGCTCCGAGACCATCGCTGCGACAGAGCGTTTGTGGGCGACACAGCCAAGACAGCCCTGTTCGCATTGAGTCTTGGCTTCTGGCGCGGTGTCCGGCTGAAGCAGCTTGTGATACTGGTAGATGACACAACCGGCTTCTGGGTGACCGGGGTCATCCTTGCGTACCTTCAAGGGGTCCGTGTAGGCCGTCATCATGCGCTTCGCCGTCACTTCCGGCGGGTCGGAGACTACGATGTCGTTGCCAAGAGACTTGCTCATCCTCCGTCCGTCGAGGCCAGGCAACCGCTGAAACTCGTTCAGGATAGGCTGAGGCTCCGGGAAAAGGTCTGTGCTGTACGTGTGGTTGAAGGTGCGCACCAGTTCGCGCGTGAATTCAAGGTGTGGGACCTGGTCTTTGCCAACGGGCACAGTTTCTGCACGGTACGCCATGATGTCGGCGGCCATCAGGACAGGATAGCTCAACAGGCCAAGATTCACGTTGTCCTTGAGGTCCATATCCCGAATCATTTCTTTGACGGTCGGGTTGCGCTCGACCCACGATACGGGCGTGATCATCGCCAGGAGCGTGAACAGATAGGCATGCTCCGGCACGTCGGACTGGCAGAAGATGGCAGATTTCTGCGGGTCCAGTCCCGCCCCCAGCCAGTCAAGGACCATCTCACGTCGGTACTCACGAATCGAACCACTCTCGTTCCACTTGGTGGTCAGTGCGTGCATGTCCGCGACCATGAAATAGCAGTCATATTCATCCTGCAGTTTCACGTAGCTCGCCAGCACCCCCAGGTAGTGACCAAGATGGAGCTTGCCGGTGGGACGCATGCCACTCAAAATGCGCTTTTTCATAGGCACCTCACAGCCTCAGGAGAGTATATAGAATGAAGTTAAGCACCTTGGTCATCACACCGCCGATGACGTTGAACCAGAGGAGAGCAAGCAGGATGACCGTCCCGTACAGGTCCACCGCGCGGTCGTAGAGAAACCGTTCCGGTCTCTTGAAGAAGAGTGCGAAAAAGACCTTGGAACCATCGAGCGGAGGGATGGGAAGAAGATTGAACACGCCAAGTGCCACCGAAAACTCGACAAGGCTCTGCAGGACGATATACACGTAGGTGAACTGTGTAACCGTCCCAGCCGAACTCTTGACCAGTAGCAGAACCAGGTATGCGACGATGGCCGTGACAAAGTTCGAAACGGGCCCAGCCAGGGAGACAAGGACGGTATCGCGGCGAGGGTGTTTGAACGCAGCAAAATCGATCATCACGGGGCGTGCCCATCCGACATGGAACAGCAGGAGAGCGATGGTCCCAAGCGGGTCCAGGTGACGCAAGGGGTTCAGGCTGAGGCGCCCTGTCTCGACGGGAGTTGTGTCGCCTAGTTTCCATGCCGTCCAGGCATGGGAATACTCATGGATCGTAATAACGATCAGGATGACCGGCACCTGGACAATCCAGATGGGTATCCCGTTGCGGATGTAGTTCAAGAGTCCTTGCATATGTTCTGTCCTTTCTCATTGATGCGCCGGTCTTACCCGCCGGTGTCATGGAGTCATAGTAGCCGGGTTTCCGCCTTACGCAATCGCTTGGCAACCAGCGATTCTTCATTGCGGCTGCCCACTTTCCTGCTACAATCAACGCATGATCAAGATGCGCGTTCGATACAGCAAGGAAGAAGAGGCCTGCCTGCTTTCACACCACGAGGTCCAGGCGGCCCTGGTGCGG
This sequence comes from Candidatus Cryosericum sp., assembly GCA_036385275.1. Lineage (GTDB taxonomy): Bacteria > Caldisericota > Caldisericia > Cryosericales > Cryosericaceae > Cryosericum. Next base: position 6,281 of record DASVKR010000096.1, read on the forward strand.
TGGCTACGGCGCAGCAACCTGCCTCTGGTCTACAGCGAAGGGTTCAATCAGCGCGTCCGGATCGAGACCGGCATCCCCACGGGCGTCGGCATGGTCAGCCTTCAGGAATATGTGGACGTACTTCTCGACGCCTATTCGCCCGTCGCCGACCGTGCGAATGCACTGGAGCGTACGGCGCCTCCCGGCCTCAGGTTCCTGGCTGCGGTCGACATCCCCCTCACTGCCCCGTCTCTCATGGGACAGCCCATGATCCTCCGCTACGAATACGCGTGGGCACACCGGGCGGACATCGATGCTGACCAGATGAAGGCCCACATAACGTCGTTCCTCGCCCTGCCAACGTTAGTAGTCGAGCGCGAGAACAGCAAGTCTCATGCGCCGAAAGACATCCGCAAGTACGTTCTCACCGCACAGATCTCGACGCGGACCCCCTTGCGCGCCCACGTGGGCGTCTTCTTTGACCAGTCGGGCACAATCCGCATGGACGAGGTCATCAACTACATCTTCGGCCTCGAGGCGAAGATCGCGCCCATGCCGGTCATCACGCGCCAGAGCGTGCTGCTCAATATGAGTAACGTGTTCGTCGACCCCATGGACGTCGCTGCACAAGCTGTCCCACCTCATCGACCGAAGAGCAATCACCACGACTGAGATGCAGCAACAACAAAAGCTCCCCGGATAACCGGGGAGCTTTCCGTTTCTTATGTGCTGTTCCAGCTAATCGCCGTAGTCGTCTTCCTCGCGTCCAGAACGCTTCCGCTCCTTGAAATCAAGCAGTCTCTTGCGAATGCGCAGCGACTTGGGTGTGACCTCCAGCAACTCGTCCTCGTTGATGTAGTCTAGAAACTGGTCGAGAGCGAACTGAATCGGCGGGTCGATCTTCGTGGAGATCTCTGACGTGGAGGACCGCATGTTGCTGAGGTGTTTCTCCTTCGTCGGATTCACCTTCAGATCGTGATCACGCATGGTCTCACCGACGATCTGACCGGCATACACCTTTTCAGGAGGCGCAACAAACAGCTTGCCGCGGTCCTGGATACGTGCGACAGAGTAGGCTGAAACGGCCCCGGTATGGTCCGAGACCAGGACGCCGTTCCTGCGGCCGCCAATCTTGCCTGCCCACTCCAGGTATCCCAGGTACGTATGGGTCATGACGCCGTTGCCCTTGGTCGAACTCAGGAACTCAGACCTGAAGCCAAACAGGCCACGAAGGGGAATCGTGTAGCTGAGACGGACGTAGGCTCCCTTGAGGTCGAGCATCTTCTCCATGGTCCCGCGCCGTTCGCCCAGCATATTGATGACCGTTCCCTGGTACTCCTTGGGAACGTCGAGGACGAGGGTCTCGTACGGCTCGAGGACCTTGCCGCCCTTTTTCTCAGTGATGACCTGTGGCATCGAGACCTGAAACTCATAGCCTTCGCGGCGCATCTGTTCGATGAGGATGGCCAGCTGGAGTTCACCTCGCCCCGCAACGGTAAACCGGTCGGGCAGGTTGCCCCAGTCGACGGCGATGGAAACGTTAGTGCGCAGCTCCTTCTCAATACGCTCGCGCAGCTTGTTGGAGGTCACGTACTTACCCTCCGTACCTCCAAATGGACTGTCGTTGACCATAAACATCATCGAGACGGTCGGCGGTTCGATCCTCAGCATGTTCAACTTCACCGGACGCTCCGGATCGGTGACCGAGTCTCCGATCGTGATAGCAGGTATTCCTGCGAACGCGAAGATCTCGCCCGCCTCCACGCTGGGGACTTCCTTGCGTTCTAACCCCTCAAAGATGAAGAGCTTGAGGACCTGGCCCAAGTATTCGTTGTCGCCGTCGGAGAACACCTTGACCTTGTCCCCAGTCTTCAGCTGTCCCCCAAACATGCGGCCGATGCCGATGCGCCCAATATAGTCGTCATGCGTGATGTTCGTGACCAGGACCGACAGAGGACTCGTGGCGTCATACTCCGGAGCAGGAACCTTTTTGAGCATCAGCTGGAACAGTGGTGTCAGGTCCTGCGGCGAGTCATTGAGGTCCATCGTCGCCTTGCCATCGCGGCCCGAAGCATAGACAACCGAGAAATCCAGCTGCTCTTCCGTGGCGTCGAGTTCGACGAACAGGTCGAAGGTCTCGTTGATGACTTCCTGGATACGGGCATCCTGCCGGTCGATCTTGTTGATGACTACGATCGGCCTGAGATTGAGCTCGAGAGCCTTCTTGAGCACGAACCGCGTCTGCGGCATCGGCCCCTCGGAGGCGTCGACCAGGAGCAGAACCCCGTCCACCATTCTCAGGACGCGCTCGACTTCTCCGCCAAAGTCTGAGTGGCCAGGCGTGTCGACGATGTTGATCTTGACACCCTTCCACACGAGCGACATGTTCTTGGAGATAATGGTGATGCCGCGCTCCCGCTCGAGGTCCCCCGAGTCGAGGATGCACTCGCCCATCTGGTCGATATTGCGGAACAGTTTGCACTGCCGCATCATCGCGTCGACCAGCGTTGTCTTGCCGTGGTCGACGTGTGCAATAATACCTATGTTACGAAGATCGTTTCTGCGCACTGAAGCACTCCCTTCAAACAAGCCTGGTTGAAGGCCGATAATAGCCTCAAACTATTATTATACCCTTGTTCTCAGGCGTTCAATGCCCCGAGTGCGATGGAGTAGAACTTGGAGTCCTCGGAATCCCCCCTGCTGGTTAGGATGCACGGCGCTGTGGTCCCGGTGACCAGCGCTGCCGTCTCAGCTTTCGCAAACCAGACAATCGCCTTATAGAGAACGTTTCCACTGTCGATACCGGGTACGATGAGGATATCTGCATCACCACGAACCCGCCCCTTGAAACCCTTAATGTCGCTGACTTCGGGAAACAGTGCAAGATCCATCGAAATAGGCCCCTCGGCCAGGACGTTGCCGAATTGCTTACGCACCGCCATGCCTGTAAGAATAGCTGCTTCCTGACTGCTCGGGAACTTCAGTACGCTCTCGCTGGCCGACAGGAAGGCGATCTTGGGCATTTCGACGCGCAGGCTGTTCGCAACACGGATGGCGTATTTTGTGATCGTGACCTTCTGCTGGAGCGTCGGTAGTGGTATCACGGCCGCATCCGACAGGACGAGCAGTCGGGGATAGTCGGGGATCTCAAATACCGCAACATGTGACAGGAGGCCGCCCTCGGGCAGCAGTCCCGTCTCCTTGTCCAGAATCCCCCGCATATAGTTGTCCGTGTGAGCCAGACCCTTCATCAGCATATGTGCACTTCCCTCACGGACCAGCTTCACTGCTGCTTTGACCGACGGCATCTCACCCTCGACGTCCATGATCTCAAAGAGCTTCGCATCGACGCCACACTCGCCTGCAATCTCTGTGATTGTTCGTTTCCCGCCGACGACCACGGCGTCGACGATGCCTTCCTTGACGGCACGTTCCACAGCCTGCAATGTATGAGCGTCTTCGCCATAGGCGACTGCCATCCGCTTGCGCGGCAGGCCTTTCACGGCTACTGGAATGTCAGACAAATGTGTCATGGGCGTCATGGTCCCTCCTAGTAGTATGCTACGACGCCCAACGCCACGGACATCAGCTTGGTCTGTCCATCGTCAGCACGCGAAGGCACCAGGACCGGTTTGCGCGCGCCAATGGTCACATGGGCCGAGGCAAATCCAGCAAAATACGTCATGGACTTGCCCAGCAGGTTGCCTGCCTCGATATCCGGCACAATGAGAATATCGGCCACGCCAGCGACCTCACCGCCGATACCCTTGATACTCGCTGCCCGTGGCGAAATGGCGTTGTCCAGCGCCAACGGCCCATCGACGACGCACCCCTTGATTTGTCCGCGTTCGTACATGCGTGCAATGATGGCGGCGTCCTCTGTACACGGCATTTTTTCCGTAACGGTCTCCACGGCCGCCAGAACCGCCACCTTCGGGTTCTCGTACCCCAGTTTGTGGTACACGCCCACCGTGTTCTTGATGGCCTCCACTTTCTCATCCAGCGTTGGGGCAACGAGGATGCCCCCGTCCACGACTGCCAGCAAGGAGTGGCGCATGCGCGTGTCCTCATAAATGGTGCACTCAGACATCACCTTGCTCGCCCGGATACCCATATCCTTGTCCAGTACAGCATGAAGCAACTGCGCTGTCTGCACCCCGCCCTTCAGAAGAACATCCACCTGGTCATCGTGCGCAAGCGCCACCGCGAGAGCGCATGCCTCGGCAGGCGATCCCGCTTCCTCGATCTCGAATGCACCGGCGTCGACTCCAGCCTGACTCAGCAGCTCCCGGATCCTGTCAGGCATGCCCACCAGGATCGGGGCAGCAATGCCTGCCTCATGTGCTAGTAGAGCCGCATGCAGTGATACCTCTTCAGGAAACACGACCGCCAGCTTCCTGCGGCCGCGCTTCTTCGCCTCTTCAAGCAACTGGTCGAACGTCCTGATCTCCATGGATCTCTCCTATTCGTATGTTTTTTCTGTCTCGATACCTTGTCGGAGGCGCAGGTACGCGTCGTTGAGAGCCTCCAGTTCATTCTCGCCGGGAATGACCTCGACTGGCGCGATGAATGCCACACGCTCGCGTATCCATTGCACCAGCATCGAGCTCCAGGCCAGTCCACCGGTCAGCACGATGACGTCGACGTCACCTTCCAGCACGGTGGCCATGGCACCTATCTCCTTGGCTATCTGATAGGCCATCCCTTCGTAGACCGTCGTCGCTTCCTGGTCGCCCGCAGCAATCCGGGCTTCAACCTCACGTGCGTCGTTGGTGCCGAGATACGACACGAGCCCGCCCATGCGCGTCAACCGCTTGACGACCTCCGCCTCGGTCGCCCCTTCCTCAAAGCACAGGCGGACCAGCGACACGGCGGGGACCAGCCCAGCGCGTTCAGGGGAATATGGCCCCTGCTCGTTGGCATTGTTGACGTCCACGATGCGTCCATGGCAGAGAGGCGCGATGGAGATGCCTCCGCCCAGATGTGCCACGATCATGTTCATCTCGTTCAAGGTCTTACCATGTGCCTTCGCTGCGTTGTAGGCAACCTTCCGGATGTTGAGCGCATGGCCCAGTGAGCGTCGCGGAAGTTCTTTGAGACCGGAGATGCGAGCCACGTCCTCGAACTCGTCAACCGACACAGGATCAGCAATGTAACAGGGGATATCTGTGCCTTCCAGCAGACGATGAGCGATCAACGCTCCCAGATTAGATGCATGTTGTGCAATGCGTGCTTCGAAGCAGTCGCGCAGCATGCGGTCATTGACAGCATAGATGCCCGCGGACACGGGATGCAGGACACCGCCACGTGCCATGACGGCTTCGAGTTGTTCTGCCTGCGCGCCGTGACGCGCCAGAAAATCCTTCACAGTCTGTACGCGCATCTCCAGCTGGTCCGAAATCCTGGCAAACGGCGCCAGTTCCGCAGCGGAATAGTCCAGGGACTCCTGCGCGACGAGTGCGACCCCTTCGTACAACGCTACTTTTGTAGACGTAGAGCCAGGATTGATCACAAGAATCATATCGGCCACCTCTTGCATGAATGACTAGGGAAACAAGAACTCGCGAGCGTTGGCCAGAGCGACCTCGGACACCTGGTCGCCTGACACCATCCGCGCCAGCTCACGGACACGCTCCTCGCCGATGACGCGATGCACTTCCACTGTGGTAGCATCCTGGCTCTGCTCCTTGGAGATGACGAGGTGCGTTCCAGCCCTGGCCGCGATGGTGGGCAGATGGGTGATGACGATGACCTGGCGATGCATGCCAAGGCTGCTTAGCTTGCCGGCAACTGCAAGCCCCGTTTCGCCACCGATGCCGGCATCCACCTCGTCGAACACCATGGTAGGAATCTGGTCAGTCTCGGCGAACACCGTCTTGAGCGCGAGCATGACACGCGAAAGTTCTCCGCCGGATGCGATCTCTCTGAGAGGACGCAATCCCTCCCCCGGGTTGGGAGCAATAAGAAACTCGACGACGTCCAGACCCGTCTCAGATGCCTTGAAACGCTCATCCCCGACAGCAATACCCTGCTCGTCGACGCTCTGCTCGATGGAACAGACGAAGCGGGCATTGGACATGGCCAGCTCAGCAAGCTGTGCCTCGACCTTGCGCGCAAGGACGGGTCCCCCCTGCTTGCGTTGCGCCGTCAGTGACGCGCCGATCGTCGAGAGTTCGATCTCCAGCTCCGCTATGTGACCACGCATGCCAGCCTCGTCGCCCGCCCGCTCGTGGCGTTCATGCAGCTTGCGGTCGCACTCCGTCCAAAATGCAAGCAGGCCGTCGACGTTCTTGTGATACTTCTCCTCGAGTCTGGCGATAGCGTCCAGCCGCTCCGTGACCTGCGCCAGTCGCGCGTCATCCAGTTCAAGCCTGCTGAGATAGTCGCCCAGAGTCGACTCCGCTTCCTTGAGACTCGCCTGCGCCCCGTCCAGCAGGGATGCCACATCGTTCAGCCGGGGGTCGATCGAGCACAGGGCGTCGATGGTGTGGTGCAGTTTGCCGACCTGCCGCACGATCCCTTCGCTGTCCCGGGATTCGTCTCCGACAAGGGCGGCCGACGCCTGACCCAATTGCTCCTGCAGCTGACGAACGTTCTCCAGAAGCCGCTGTTCTGCGATGAGCAGGCTGTCCTCTCCTGTCCTCAGCTGCACACGTTCAAGTTCTTCCGACGCGAACTCCAGATAAGCGGTCTCAGTGTCCCATTCTGCCCGGCGCGTCTCCATCACCTCCAGTTCACGGCGCGCGCCGCGCAACTCTGCGAGCCTCGTACCAAAGAGCTCCCGCTCAGACTGGGTGTCATGTCCCAGAAAAGAGTCAAGCAGCTGGATATGATTGTCACGTACCAGCAGCGACTGTGGCTCGTGCTGCCCGTGAACGTCCACAAGATGCTCACCGAGCAGTCTAAGCGTACTGATGGGCACGATACGCCCGTTGATGCGATACTTGTGCCTGCCGGTGCGGTCCACCTCGCGGGTTATCACGACTGTCATATCGTCGTCCGTCACGAGGTCGCCCAGCATATCCCGCAGCGGACAGGCACGTGGAAGCGCGAACTCGGCATCCAGTCTCAGGCTGTCCGCCCCCTCGCTGATGAAGTCACTCGTCAGCTTGCCCCCCAGCACTGCGCTGATTGCTCGCACGAGGATAGTCTTGCCCGCGCCCGTCTCGCCAGTGATGACATTCAAGCCGTCATCGAATGACACGTGAACGTCGTGCGCGATGGCCAGATTGTGGATGTCCAGTTCCAGCAACATCGTCAGCCACCCCAGTGGAACTTGGCACCGAGGACCTTATAGAAGTTCTTCTCGCGCAACCGGATGATAGCAACATCCTGCGGGTATCTCTTCACACACACCGTGTCAAAGCTCTGAATGTCGCCGATACGCTCTCCGTCACGCATGAAGGCCGCCTTGTCTCGCGACGGCTTCACCTTGAGGGTGATCTCACTTTCTGCCGATGTGACCAGAGGCCTCGACGTGAAGTTGTGTGGCGCAAGAGCAGTGAGCACAAGTGCTTCGACCGTAGGGTCCAGGATAGGGCCTCCGGCGGACAGGGAGTACCCTGTCGAACCGCTAGGTGTGCACACCATGATGCCGTCTGCCGTGATCTGTCCTGCACGCACGCCACCGATGAAGACCTCGAACGTGAGGATCTTGCCCGTTAGGTCACGGACCACCAGAATCTCGTTGATGGCTGTTGTATTGAGGATTTCCTGACCCTCGCGCACGACGCGTGCCTCGAGGACGAGACGGTGCTCCACCGTGTATGTATGCGCGAAGACAGCATCAAGCGACGCATAGACCTCGTTCTCTTCGACGTCCGTGAGAAAACCGAGAGAGCCAAGGTTGATGCCGAGGACGGGCATACCCAGCTGGGTGCTGAGCCGTGCAGCGCGCAGGAAGGTCCCGTCGCCCCCCAGGCTCAGAATGAAGGAACCGTCCGCCGCTCCCGACGG
>DASVKR010000097.1:0-10371 GCA_036385275.1 Candidatus Cryosericum sp.
TGCCACCTTCGCATGGGACCTCCTGGACCGGGCCAGCCAGGTCACCGATCCCCAGAATCACGTCACCTCGTACACGTACGATACGGTGGGCCGCCGTCTCTCCATGCTCTGCCCGAACGCTCTTTCCACCCAGTACACGTATGACGCCTCCTCCCGCATCACCCAACTGCGGCTGGTCAACACCACGACCAACACAGAGCTCCTGAATACAGCCACCACCTATGACGCGAACGGTAACGCCCTCACCTCGGGACCGGATACCTACACCTACGACAGTACCCAGCAGCTTGCCTCCTGGACTCGCTCCGGTGTCCAAACCTCCTATACCTACGATGCCCGTGGGAACCTGACGGGCATCACGGGTCCCTCGGGCACCACGTCCTTCACCGTGGACCCGGCTACCAACCGACTCCTCTCCGTGACCGTCCCCGGAGGCTCCACCGATACCTGGACGTATGACGCAGCCGGGAACCCCCTCACCCGCACCAGGTCCCAGAACGGCACCACCCAGGTCTCCTCCTACACCTGGGACGCCACCGGGAAGCTCTCCTCCGTGATCCGGCAGGGAGGCACGACCCTCACCTTTGCGTATGCCCCGGACGGCACCCTCACCCGCAAGGAGCAGGGTACCCAGGTCACCACCTATGCCTATGACTTCGCCGGTGTCAGCAGAGAGGCCACTGGCTCGTCTGCCGTCACCTATCAGCATGGCGGCGCCGGAGAGCTGGTCTCCCTGACCTGGAACAACCAGACGTACTATTACCACTTCAACGCCCACGGGGACACCATTGCTCTCTCCGACGGTACCGGCACTCTTGTTGCTCAGTATTCCTACGACCCCTGGGGCGCCCTTACCACGAACACCAATCCCTCCATCCCCAACTCCTATCTGTATTGTGGAGCATACGGTGTCCACTGGGATGCTGATCTTGGCCTATACCTGATGGGCGCCCGGTGGTACAATCCCTCCACGGGCAGGTTCCTCACCAAGGACAGTTATCCCGCCGACCTCCTTGCTCCCCTCACGCAGAACCCCTACCAGTACTGCGGGAACAACCCGGTCAACAACGTGGATCCGGCGGGGAAGGACCCGATGGAACTGGTGGGATTGCTGTGGACAGACTGGGGCAGTCCTGAGGATTTGAGTACGATGTTGCAGCAGCTTAGCCGAGACATGTGGGACGTGCTATGTATCGGATATGAGTCGAAATGGGCAACTCTGATTCCGTTGACGGACGGTCTGTCACTTGTTGGAGTTGCGGCGGGAGAGGGTGTCCGTGAGTACGGAAACTGCGTGCAAGATCAGATAGTACTAGGCGTCTTTGGAGGGCTTAGCGGGCTCGACACCCCAGTCAATACGGTGATCCCCTCTGTCCCAGGTGTCGTTGATGTCCAATCCTGGGAGGCGACGTATCAGGAAGGAGAGGGGTCAAACAAGTATATGTTGTACACCGGTGGAATAGTGCTGCATGGTGAGGGTGGCAAGGTTCTGTGGAGCGGTGGCTGGAGTGGCAGAGGTTGGATGAGGATCAAGCGGGGCCTAGTGCCGCCGCGATGGTCCTCCAAGAGTAGATCCCTGCCTGTGGTGAGCCCGTAGCAAAATGGAGGATGAGATGTTGAATGATAGTGAGCGTCGAAGTGATTCCATGTTGACGGTTCTGGGCTTCATGCCAGTGGCGCTGCTTTCATGGATTGTCTGCGATGCACTGATGCTGTTGATAGGAGGGAAGAGTACTGGTTACTCCGGATGGAAACAGTGGAACTATGTACTATGGATAGTGACACCCCGCGACGCCGCGGGCCGGACAGGTGCCGATCGGTTTCTCTCCTTCTTCCTCTTAGTCCCGGCAGTCTGGTCTGCTTGCTGCAGTGGTGCGGTCTGTTCCAGCGGAATCCGGCGCAGGACTGTCTCCACGAGTCGGCAGCGGTTGGGAATCCTTGCAGCGTCGTTGATGTTACAATGCATAGGGCTCTGGCTGGTAGTTCAGGAAAGCGGAGTCTCTTTCTGGTGGTCCGCGCCACACACCGGTATTCCTGCACTAGCCGTTCGAGTCTTCGAGATTGGCACAATCATCGCTTGGTTCGCCTCCCCGTTCCTGGTCTATTGGATCACCATGCCCTTGATGCAGCTGTGGAACGGGCGACACCGACTCCCGCCTGATGCCAGCACTCTGGAGCGACTTCACTCTAGACAGGAGTGACTAGGCGGTCTGGCCGAAATGGGATGAAGACAGGATACGCTGAGACATCCAGGAGGACTTGCATCTCTGGAGAGGAGTTCGCCACATTCTTGATCGTGAGACTGCCGCCAGTGCGTTCTTGAGCCAACCGAATCAAAACAAGTAGTCGCGTCAATTGGAGCCTGCTCTGTGGCGATCCCTGCGTGGGACAGGCTCTTCAGCGGCTGTCTGCTGGACATCATCGCGTGGGGAGGGATCTCACTCCAGATAAGAGCGCGATCCATCCAAGGAGGACATCGACATCACCAACAAGATCACCCAGGCACTGAAGTACGTCGGCGTACGCGTCCTGGACCACATTATCGTGGGCCGTGCCCGCCAGGACGAGTTCTCCTTCGCCCGGGCCGGGTTGTGTCTTGCGGCTTCCCGCAGTCGTCCTATGGTCTCAGCAACTTCCGCAGCGTGTCGCCTGCCAACTTCGGATTCGCCTTGCCCTTGCTCTTCTTCATGAGCTGGCCGACGAGAAAACCGAGCACTGCCTCCTTGCCGCTCCTGAACTGCTCGACCTGGGTGACGTTCTCCGCTATCACCTCGCGTGCAAATCCTTCGATTGCGGACGTGTCTGAGACCTGCTCCAGGCCAAGGCTCTTCACCGCCTCTGACGGTGTCACGCCAGAGTCGACCAGCTTCGGAAGAACGTCCTTGGATGCAGTGTTACTGATGGCACCCTTCTCGACCATCGTCAGAAGCTCTGCGAGTGCCGTGGGCGTCAACTGCGTCTCCGTCAGTGTCTTGCCCCGTTCGTTCAGGAGCCTGGCTACCTCAGTCCCCATGTAGCTGGCGAGCTTCTTCGGGTTGCCATAGAGGGCAATGGTCTGCTGGAAGAACTCTGCGGTGGAGCGTTCCTCGGTCAGCAGGGCCGCATCATATGGCGAAAGGCCGAGGTCCCGTTCGAGGCGTGACTGCATCTCCCAGGGCAGTTCGGGCATCTGTGTGTGCACGGATTCCAGCTCTGCCGGATTCAGCTGCAGCAGGGGCAGGTCCGGTTCCGGAAAGTAGCGGTAGTCGTTGCTGGCTTCCTTGCTGCGCATGGCGGACGTCGTTCCCTGCACTTCGTCGAAGTGCCTGGTCTCTGTCATGATGGGAGTACCGTCGGCAAGGCACCGTGCCTGGCGCTGCTCTTCATAGTCGATGGCTCGCTTGACGCTGCGGAAGCTGTTGAGGTTCTTGATCTCCACCTTCGTCCCTCGCTTTACGGGATCCGGACTGACGGAGACATTCACGTCACACCGCATGGCGCCCTTCTCCATGTCGCCTGACGACACGCCGAGCCACCTGACAAGCCGTCGCAGGTTGCGCAGGAACTCATACGCTTCATCGCCGCTTTGCATGTCCGGTTCGGTGACAATCTCGATCAGAGGCATGCCACAGCGGTTGAAGTCGACCAGCGTCTCGCCCCCGAGCGTGATGTCCGCGGCATGCATCGACTTGCCGGCGTCTTCCTCGATATGCGCGCGCGTCAACCGGACGCTGCGGGCGCCTCGTTCGGTGATGATGGGGAGCGATCCCCCTGTCGCGATCGGGCGGTCGAACTGGGTAATCTGGTAGGATTTGGGAAGGTCGGGGTAGAAGTAGTTCTTGCGTGAGAACTCGGAGACCTCGTGGACAGTGCACCCCAATGCCGTGGCGATCCTGGTGGCCAAGCGCACGGCCTGGGCGTTCAGCGTGGGCAGGGCGCCTGGCAGTCCCAGGCAGACGGGGCAGACATGGGTGTTGGGCTCGTCCCCGAACGCAGTGCTGCAGCCACAAAACATCTTGGTCTGCGTGGCCAGCTGGACGTGGATCTCCAGGCCGATCGTCGTAGTCATGACTCACCTCCGAGCGCCGTGAAGAGGACGTTCGCGCAGGAGAGGACATCAGCATCGCTCCAGCGGGGACCCATGAGCTGCAGTCCGACAGGAAGACCGGCGGCGTCCTTTCCGGCGGGAAACGAAATGGAAGGGGCCCCGGCGAGGTCCGCGGGGATCGTGAACACATCCGCCTTGTACATTTCCAGCGGGTCGGTCACCGCTCCAAGTTTGAACGCTGTCGTCGGGGTGGTCGGTGTCAGCAGGACGTCGGCAGATTGCAGCGCTGCGTCCAGTTCGTCGGTGATGAGCTGGCGAACGCTGGCTGCCTTTTTGTAGTAGGCATCATAGTATCCGGCCGAGAGAACGAATGCGCCGATGAGGATGCGTCGCTTCACTTCCGTGCCGAATCCCGCATTGCGGGTCTTGCTGTATGTTTCCGTCATGTCCCGTCCGTCCTCGTGCAGGCCGTAACGGACGCCGTCGAACCGTCCGAGGTTGGCGGAGCACTCGGCAGGCGCGATGATGTAGTAAACGGGCAGCGCGGACAGAATATGTGACACGCTGACCTCGACGATCGATGCACCGCTTTTCACAGCTGCTTTGCGGGTCGTCTCCATGGCTGCTGCGATTTCCGGCTGGATATCCAGCCCCTGGAGTTCACGGATGATGCCCACCCGTTTGCCTGCGAGGGTCGGTTGCAGTGCGGCCTCGAAGTCTACGTGGGGTCGTTTGACGCTGGTAGCATCCTTTGGGTCATGGGCAGCCATCACGTTCATCATGATAGCTGCGTCCCGGACGCTCTTCGCAATGGGACCAATGCAGTCGAGGCTGGACCCAAAAGCGACCAGGCCGTACCGCGACACAAGCCCGTAGGTCGGCTTGAAACCGACCACCCCGCAGAATGCGGCGGGCTGCCGCACAGAACCGCCGGTGTCGGAGCCGATAGCCCCAAGAGCAAAACCCGCGGCGACCGCAGCTGTCGAACCGCCACTGGATCCACCCGGAACACGGCTCAGGTCAGCGGGGTTGTGCGTGGGGAAGAAGGCGGAGTTCTCCGTGGAGGAACCCATGGCAAACTCATCGAGGTTGGTCTTGCCCGGGACGACAGCCCCCGCAGCAAGCAACGACCCTACGACAGTCGCCGAGTAGGGGGCGACGTAGTGTTCAAGAATCCGGGAACCGCAGGTACAGCGTTCGCCGGCCATCATGATGTTGTCCTTGACCGCTATCGGGGCTCCTGCAAGAGGAGACGACGGATCGGCGGCCTGTGCATCGGACCGGGCGGCGTCGAGGCGCAGGTGCAGAAACGCCTTCACTTGAGGGTCTCCGCGTTCGATGAGCTGCCGTGTCTCGTCCAGATACTCTTCTGCCGAGAGTTCGTGCGCGCGAACGGCGTGACGATACTGTTCCAGGGTGCGTGGAAGTTCGCTACTCATCCTCGCCTCCCATGACGTTCCGCACGACCACGAATCCATCACGCATCGTGGGCGCTCCACCGAGCCCTGTTTCCCGGGTCAGGCCCTCGCCTGGCTCATCGGGACGGAGTTCGGTCATCGCGGGTCGCTTGCTGACGATGGCTGATGTATCGACAGAGGTCAGCTGCGCGACGTACCCGAGGATGCGTTCGAGGTCCCCCAGAAGAGGCCCCTCCTCTTCTGGAGTTATCTCGAGACGCGCGAGTGAAGCCACGTGTTCGAGCGTTTCCTTGTCGATGATCATTGCCATGATACCTCCTGTGCCTGTTTTTTCATGTTCCCTGCCCAACGAGGGAGAGGAACTGCTGTTCGTCAAGAATCTCGATTTTCAGCCGCCGGGCCCTGGCCATCTTGCTCCCCGCCGCGGATCCTGCGACAAGCGTCGTTACCTTACGGGAAACGGTCTCCGACGTCTCGGCTCCGAGCGTATGCACCAGTTCCTGTGCTTTGCTGCGGGCCATGGTGGACAGCTCGCCGGTGAAGACGAAGACCTTGCCACTGAGGGGACCGTGTGCCCCGGGGGCCGCGATGCCCTCCATGTGAACTCCTGCTTTTTGGAGGCGCTCGACGAGCGTGCGATTGTGCTCTTCCTGGAAGAAGGCCGTGATGTTCTCGGCCGTTTTCTCTCCGATGCCGTAGACATGGATCAGGGATTCAGGTGTGGCCGAGGCAAACGTCTCCATGGAGCCGAAGGCCTGGGCCAGATCGCGGGCGCCTACTTCGCCGACCTGAGGAACGCCCATGGCATACAGCACACGGGCAAGGCCCCTTCCCTTGCTCTCTTCGAGATGAACCAGCAGCTTGCGGGCTACGAGAGATCCCATGCGCTCCAGTCGAAGAAGCTGCTCTTCCGTCAGGTCGTAGAGGTCGGCGACATCATGTGCCAGTCCTGCCGTGACGAGCTGGTCGACCACGGCTTCTCCTATGCCCTGGATATCCATGGCGTCCTTCGAGCACCAATGCAGCAGCCTTTCCCGCACTTGTGCGGGACACGAGGCGTTCACACACTTGGTTGCGGCTTCATCTTCGATACGCACCAGCTGTGAGCCGCACTCTGGGCATACGGCCGGCATGATGAAGGGGTGCTCGATACCGGTGCGGGCGGAGAGCACCGGTCCCAGGATCTCGGGGATGACCGAGCCTGCCTTGCGCACGACGACCGTGTCTCCGATAAGGATGCCAAGACGCTTGACCTCGTCGTCGTTGTGCAGGGTCGCCCTCGCAACGACCGACCCGTCGATCTCCACTGGAGTGAGCACTGCGACCGGCGTTGCGACACCTGTTCGACCGATAGAGACGATGATATTTTCGAGGCGTGTTTCCTTTTCTTCAGCAGGGAACTTCCATGCTGAGGCCCACCGAGGTTCCTTGGCCGTCTGGCCCAGCACACGCTGCAGCGATATCTCGTTCACCTTGAATACAATACCGTCGGCAGCAAACGGCAGCGAACTGCGGGCAACTGAAATCTCCCGGGTGGCTGCCCACATCTCGGCGGGTGTCCGTACCAGGCGCACAAAAGGCGATATACGGAAGCCGACGCCGGCAATCCAGTCCAGCAAGCTCTTCTGGGTGGGAAGTACCAGGTCTTCCGATGTTTCCCCCAGTGCATAGGCCACCAGATGCAGTGGGCGTGAAGCGGTGATGCGTGGGTCCAGCTGACGCAGTGATCCAGCAGCCGCATTGCGTGGATTGGCAAACAGGGGGTCGCCTGAGGCAGCTCGCGCGGCATTCAGTGCCTCGAAGTCACGCCTGAATATGACCATTTCGCCACGAATCTCGACCAATGTCGGGATACGGCCCCCCATGCTGCCCAGGTTCATGGGGATGGAACGCACCGTCCGGACGTTGGCGGTGACGTCTTCGCCCGTTGCGCCATCGCCGCGTGTGGAGCCCTCTACCAGGAGACCCTTCTCGTACCGAAGCGAGATGGCAAGCCCATCCATCTTGACCTCCGTCAGATACTCGACGGGGTCATCCCGTCCGAGTGCTCGCCGGACACGGGCGTCGAAGAGGACGACGTCTTCTTCAGAGAACATGTTGCTGAGGCTGAGCATCGGAGCGCGATGCCGGACTGTCGTGAATCCCCCGAGAGGGGCTCCGCCTACGCGTTGTGTCGGTGAGTCCGGCGTCACCAGGTCCGCAAACTCGTCCTCCAGACTCTTGAGCTCCCGCATCAGGGCGTCGAAGGCTGCGTCCGCTATCCTCGGGCTGTCCAGGACATAGTACTCGTAGTTGTGAAGCTCGATCTGTGCCTTGAGCTCCCGTATGCGTTCGCGCGCTGTGTCGTGGTCCACGGATCCCTCCTGTCAGGGCGTAAGAATGAAGAGACCGCTGCCGAGAGCAAGGACGGAGCGCATCCCCGGCAGCTGGAAAACTCGGGGAGATTCGCTCTCAGCCGTACTCCATTGGCCCACAAGTGCGCGTGTCTTCATGTCGTAGACGCCAAGAAAGTAGACTGCAGTCTGAGATGTGGTCTGTTCCTGGAACAGGAGTGCGCACTCTCCATTGGACATCGAGGCGTCGATTGCCTTGAAGTTGAGTTTTGAGGCGGACAGCAGCTGCTTGCCGTCTTTGTCGAAAATCTCCGCAGTGCGTCCAAAGGTCAGAAAGTCGCTGTCCAGCTCGCGAAGGCCGGGATTGTCGGAAGCGGCTGAAATCTGGGCTATCGTTTTTCCCGTTTCGTCAAACAGATAGCGGGGCAGGGGACCAGGGGTACCCGAGATGCTGCGGCCGTAGCCGGCCAGGATGCGTGTGCCGCTGTCGTCGACAACCGTGACGAGGCCTGCCAGTTTCTGGTCTGGGTTGGGGACTGTGAACTTTGTGATGACCTTTCCTTGCGGCGAGACGGTGTAGATGGTGCCGCTTTCCAGCGTTACGACGAGCATGCCGCTGCGCGCAAGACTGATCTGCGACCCACGGCCGAAATCGGGTACGGTGTAGCCACCCTGGTACTTGCCAGCAAGGTCATACGTGACGAATTGCCGGGATTGGTCCGCCAGGAACGAGTAGACGACAGCAACGCCTCCGGCGACGGTGAATACGGTTTGCTCGACCACGCTGGGAGCTGTTGTCTGTCGCGACCATTTCTGGCGAAGGGTATCGTCCAGCAATGTCAGCCGCTGTCCCGCTACCAGAAGGTACTTGCCCGACGTACTCAGCGTCAATGACGTGGGGTTATCCCTGAGTTCCACGCCTTCGCTCTGGTCCGTCCATCCACTCAACGAGAATATCTGGCCGGCCGCGGTCAGGACATATCCCTGGTCCTGTGTGCCCACGATCCCAATTGGGTAATCACTGGTCTTGAACTGCGAGGCCACCTGCAGCGCTGTCTCTTTTCCACGAAGTGCCCACATGGTCATGGCACCCAGGGTTGCTGCCACAATGACAAAGGCGGCGAACCAGCGCCAAGTTCGAAGGATTGTCTTCCGCAGGCCATGCGACTGAACGGTTTTCTTCATCTCATCACCGTGACAATTCTAGCCTGAACGTCAGGTTTGGCAAAGAAGAGGTTGGCGGGCCCGACGGCACGCGGCTCCTGGCGTTGCTTTTGGCGGATGCTCCAATATACTGACACTATCGACCAGGGAGGTGGCCAGTGGACAAGTTCACGGAACGGGTCATTGCGGGCGCGAAGCGCCTTGGCGCAAGCTACTGCGATTGCCGGCTTATTGACATGGAACGCGAGGACGTGTCGGTTGTCGGGGGAGCACCCCGTGCCGTCGTGCATGCTCACCAGCGTGGATTTGGGGTCCGCGTCATTGCGAACGGGGCATGGGGATTCTCGTCATCGTCCGTCGTGGCCGATGCCGAGGCCGACCATATCGTCGAAGAGGCGGTGGCCATCGCGCACGCGAGTGCGCTGGCAAAGAAGAAGGATATCGAGCTGGCCACAGTCGCTCCCAGTCAGGACATGATACCGCACCAGGCGGACGTGGA
Organism: Candidatus Cryosericum sp.; assembly: GCA_036385275.1. GTDB lineage: Bacteria > Caldisericota > Caldisericia > Cryosericales > Cryosericaceae > Cryosericum. The sequence continues at coordinate 9,442 of DASVKR010000097.1, forward strand.
TCCATTCACGATCCCTGATTCTGAGAAAATCGGACTGCTCGCCGAAGCTACCAGGGCGATGATGCTCCCGGGAGTCGTCCTGGCACGAGGTCAGATGCAGTTTCTGAAGGAGCGCAAGATCTTCGCGTCCTCCGAGGGTTCGTACATCGTCCAGGACCGTGTCGAGAGCGGGGCCGGCGTCAGCGCCATAGCTGCCAGCGACAAGGGCGACGTCCAGATCCGCAGCTACCCTACGTCCTTCTCCGGCGACAACGCTCAGTCGGGCTGGGAGTTCGTGGAAGCCATGAAGCTTCTGGAACATGCTGAGCCGACCGCCAGGGAAGCTCTTGCACTCCTGGCTGCCAAGCCTTGCCCGTCGGGAGTTAAGGACCTGGTCGTTGGTGGACAGCAACTCGCGTTGCAGGTCCACGAGTCATGTGGCCATCCCTCCGAGCTGGACCGCGTCATGGGCATGGAGGCGTCGTTCGCCGGGACATCATTTCTGACGCCCGACAAGAAAGGCTGCTTCCGCTATGGGTCCGACATCGTCAATCTGACCGCGGATCCCACGATTCCCCACGCCCTGGGCGGACTCGCGTATGACGACGAGGGAGTGAGGGGCCGCAAAGTGTACCTGGTACGGGGCGGCATCTTCGAGCATTACCTCAACTCGCGTGCATCAGCGCCCGTTGTCGGTGAGGAGCCCATGGGGGCGATGAGGGCCGACGGCTTCGCACGCTGTCCTATTGTCCGTATGGTGAGCATCAACCTCGAACCGGGCGACTTGACCTTTGAGCAGTTGATCGGCGGAGTGGAGGACGGTCTTTACGTGGAGGGCATCAGGAGCTGGTCCATCGATGATCGGCGCCTGAACTTCCAGTTCGGCAGCGAGATCGGCTGGGAGATCAGGGGAGGGAAACTGCAGGACATGGTCAGGAACCCGACGTATAC
>DASVKR010000098.1:0-3307 GCA_036385275.1 Candidatus Cryosericum sp.
GTGGAAGACACCGGTGATGAGCACGACGTCTCCGACCGTACGGTAGTCCTCCGTACGCGAGATAACAGGCATGGCCACGCCCTTTGGCACAAACACGCCCATGGCGGTGTTGTTGCCATCCGACAGGTTCATCCATGTGCCATCCTCGCGCACCATCAGATCCTGCAATATCTCTCCCTTGAACGATACAGTCTGCCCGTCCCACTTGTAGGAGTTTTCCACAAGTTCATTCGTCGACAGCAGGGGCGGCTGCACGGCGCTTGCCGAAACAGGGGCGACGATCAGAACCGCGAGCGCCACGATTATCAGAACAGCACAGAGTTTCTTCATACGGCCGCCTTCCTGACTCTCATACTCCGGAAGCTCGTGGCGATGAATCCGAACAGGGTGAACACGGACAGGAACTCCAGACGTCCCATCCACATTTCCAGCATGTACACGATTTTCAGCAACGTGGGCATGCTGGCCTGTGTCACTCCGCACGATAATCCAGTGTTGCTGCCGGCCGACACGGACTCGAAGAACGCATCTACCATGGGATATCCGTAGACCATGCCAACAACGGCGCCAACAACATAGATGAGGACATACAGGACGACGATGACTGCCGCGCCCTTGACCACGCTGTCGGTGAGCGTGTTGTCATGCAAATGATGATAATGACCCGTAACGACAGCACGCTCGGGGGACAGGAGCTTCCTGATATCGGTTGCTATGCCCTTGACGATGATGCCCATGCGCAGCCCCTTGAACCCTCCACCAGTCGAAGCGGCGCTCGCGCCGATAGCCATGGCAATGGTCGTCGCAAGCATGCCCAGAGGACCCCATTCGCGCACAAACGTCCGTGCGTAGATATTGGACTGGCCAGTCGTCGTATGGCCCGATATGAGCTGAAAGAATCCGCGCCGGAACAACTCCACAGCATTTGGATAGACGCCTCGTTGCATGAGTGCCAGACACACGAGAGAGAAAGTCGTCAAGACAGTGATCGTAAACGAGACAATCTCCACGTTGCGAAGGATCTCCCTGCGGTTTCCGGTCCAGACGGCGTAGTGCAGAGCGAAGTTGAATGAACCCAGGATGAAAAACACCATGCTGGCGATTTCCATAGCACTGCTGTGGTAATACAGCATGTTCTGACTGTAGGGCGCGAAACCTCCGGTACTCCAGGCGGACATGAAGATGTACGCGCCGTGAAAGAATGCAAGATATGGCTTGATGCCATTTGCCATGGCGATAAGTCCAAGGACAACAGTGCCCACGCCCAAATAGATGAGGGAAATGCGCCAGATGAGGACCGCGATGTGCCGGACGTTAGGCTCGAGCTTCTCTTCCTTGCCTTCGCCGACCATGATCTTGAACGCACCACCCGTGGAACCGATCAGAAACGTCAGAGCCAGCACGACGATCCCTTGACCACCGACATACGTCAGGAGATGGCGCCACATGTTCAGTCCCTGGGAAATATGATCCAGGTCCTGCAGCAGAAACATGCCTGTCGTCGTATACCCGCTCATCGTATCGAAACATGCATCGAGGAATGACTTCACGTGTCCGCTGAGTACATAAGGGACGCCGGAGAGCACCATGGCGACCAGCCATGATCCTGCAGCGATGACCATCGCATGGGTAAGTCCCGGGACGTTCTTCGTACGAGAGATGAGTGCCAGGACGTATCCGACGAGGAGAGTGAGCGCAACAGAAATGGCAAAATCCAGAGCGGAGGCCCACTCACGAAAAACAAGACTCGTCACCATCGGGATGAGCATCAGTAGACCGACGCCGATGGTGACGAGGCCAGTATAGTATCCTATGATACGAAAGTCCTCTCTCCAGACCCTGCGAATCATAGTCTAGCGCCCCGCGAAAAACAGCCAGGAGATCAGAAACGCAACCCCGATGAGGCCGCCTGCAAACGCAACCTCTGTGAGCATCCCCAGGAGGCCACGACGGAGAGATGTCATACGCTTCGTTCGACTTCTTTCGTCCATGACGGTCACTCCTTCCGGAATACTCGTCTGAACTGCTCTTCCGCCTCAGGAGCCACGAGACCAACGACGATGTCCCCCGCATTCAGCACAGTGGCTCCCCGCGGGAAGATCACCTCACCCTCATGCATGATGGACGCTACGACGCACCCGGTGGGCCACGTCAGCTCCCTGATGGTCTTCCCTGTCACACGAGACTCACTGGTAATCTTCAGTTCAACGAGAGTTGCCTTGCCTTTGCCCAGTGACACGAGCGGGATCATGTCGTTGACAATGATACCTTCTTCGATGACCGTCGCAAGAATATTCGTCGAGTTGAGAGCAAAGTCTACGCCAAACTTCTGGAAGATGTCCTCGTTGCGTGGGTCGTTGATGCGAGCTGTCGTCAGCGGAACGTTGAACCGCACCTTGGCAAGCTGACACGCCACCAGGTTGTCGGCATCGTTTCCCGTCACCGCGGCAAACCGGTCGGTCTTCTCTATGCCCGCGTCGATGAGAGCGCCCAGGTCACAGCAGTCACCGTTGATGACGAGCGCTTTTCCCCAATCCGACAATGCCTCACAAGCTTCTGCATTATGCTCGATAACAGCAACGTCATGTCCCTTGCCAACAAGCAAATGAGCAAGATAGGACCCGACCTTCCCTCCGCCTGCAATAATGATATACATGGTCCTACCTCTCATTCAGATGGAAGATCGCGCTGACCCTTGGAAGGTCCGATACGTGCAGTGCCACCAGCAATTGATCATTGTCGGCGAGACTGTCGGTCCCTTTGGGAAAAGTCGTGGTTCCATCGCGCGTCAGCGAGATGACCTTGAAGTCGTCCAGAGCCTCGATTTCCGCAATCGTTGTTGCCGGGATCCTGGGGTGGAAGGGGACTTCGACCAGCTCAATACCTCCGCCAGGCAGGATGAAGTGACTTTCCTCGTTACGGATCATGAACTTGCTGTAGATAATATTGGCCGCTGACGTCGTTGGACAAACCGTCTCGAGACCGAGAGCCCTGTACGTCTCCCCCTTGACCGGGTCGAATACCCGGGCAATCACCATGGGGACCTTGAAAATGGTCTTAGCGACCTGCGCCGCCATAATGTTCATGTTGTCCCCATTAGTCACTGCAGCGAAACCATCTGCATGCTCAATCCCCGCAGACTTGAGCACCTCCATATCGAATTCAACTCCGGTAATTGTAGCTCCATTGAACTCGTCGCTGAGCCGACTGAAGTTGTCTGGATCGTGGTCTACCACGGCCACGTCATGGCCTTCTTCCGAGAGCTTTGTGGCAAGCTCAGCGCCAAGGCGCCCACAACCAACGATAA
>DASVKR010000099.1:0-3209 GCA_036385275.1 Candidatus Cryosericum sp.
CAATTTCTATGGTGTGACTGGAGTGCCGACGCTCTACCTCAACGGCACGTACGCCTATATTGCTGACTACTCGGGCTTCGTACAAAGAATACGGGACATGAACAGCGTTGCGGCTCAGTTCCAGGTAAGCGTCTCTGCTCAGGTGCAGGGCGCTACGTCTCAGGGCGCCGCAGCCATAGAAGTCAGGTCGCTGACGAGTAGTGGCTATGGGAATCTGCATCTCATCGTTGCCCTCTTCGAGAAGGTCGTGACTTATCAAGGCACCAACAAGGTGAGGACACACCGCTTTGTTGTGCGAGATTACCTCTTCGGCGATATGGGCGAAAAGGTCGACGTAGCCGGACTTCAGACACGACAGTTCAAGTATCCTTATGCCCTGCCAATGGGTTCGAATCCAGGCGATTTTGGCATCGCGGCATGGATCCAGGACTTCTCCACAAAGGAAATCCTGCAGGCAGAGTCGGCCGAAATCGCCGTTGCCGGACAAGGGCAGCACACTATATCGGCCTCGACAGGAGAAGGGGGCACGATATCACCTTCAGGCGCGACAACCGTAGAGAGTGGAAAGGACCAGATGTACGTCATCGTCCCTGCTGCAGGGCACCACATCCAGGACGTCGTGATCGACGGCGTCTCCACAGGAGCTGTCACGTCCTACAGGTTCACGAACGTCCAGGCCAACCACAACATCCAAGCATCCTTCACTCCCGATTCCTATGCTCTTACAGTTGCCCCTGCGGTGAATGGCACGGTCACAAAGAACCCTGACCAGGCCACCTATATTTTCAACGTATCCGTCACCCTCACTGCGACTCCCGCAGCCGGCTACACTTTCGCCGGCTGGTCCGGCGACCTCACGGGCAGCACGAACCCCATGATGATCACGATAGACAGGAACAGGACCATCACTGCGACTTTCACCACCCTGCCCACATACACCCTGACGTCCACTGGCGGTACCGGGGGCACCGTCACCCCGAGCACGCCGCAGACCATCTTCCAGGGTGGGAGCAGAACCTTCGCCATGTTTCCCACTGCAGGCTACCACATCGTCGATGTCTCGGTCGATGGAGTATCGCAGGGGATCGTCTCTTCCTACACCTTCAGCAACGTAACCTCAAACCATACCATCAGCGCAAGATTCGAGCAGGAGAAGAAGCAAGTGGTCATTGTCCTTCAGATAGGGAACTCCATGTTCACCGTCAACGGTGATTCGATTGCCCTTGACTCCCCTCCCGTCATCAAGAATGGAAGGACCCTTCTCCCGATACGTGCAATCATCGAAGCGCTCGGAGGAACCGTTGGTTGGGATGGAACCGCCAGAAAGGCAACAGTGACCCTTGGAAGTGCGACCATCGAATTCTGGATCGGCTGGAATGCTGCAACGGTGAATGGTATGAGTACTCTTATCGATTCTACGAACGCGAAAGTTGTTCCGGAGATCATCAACAGCAGGACCATGCTTCCCTTGAGATTCGTCTCTGAGAACCTTGGATGCTCAGTTGTCTGGGCAGATGCAACCAGAACGATTACGATCGCATACCAGTCATGAAAATGGCTGTGTAGACACAGGGGAAAAGGGCTCTTCATATGACATCCAGGCACTGTCCTGGAAGAAGATCATGGCTTCTCGAAAATGACAGTATTGATGCGCCCATGGAGGGAGAACGTGGTCAGGTGGTGGAGCCGAGGGGATTCGAACCCCTGACCTCATCCGTGCGAGGGATGCGCTCTCCCAGCTGAGCCACGGCCCCATCGACGTTCATTATATGGATTTCGCGGTGATAGTCAAAGCGCCATCGCGAGGATGGAGCCTTGGAAGCACGTTTCGGGTTGACATTCGCAACCTTGGAACTACAATCTATTAGGTATCAGACAACTTGTTCGTGAGGAGCAGTCATGTCCAGACCTGTTGGACTTATCGTCGGCACGGGCGTCGACAGTGTTCAGCTTCTTTCCGGTGCAGGCCTGTCCAGCATCGAGACCCCGTTCGGTGAAGTGAGCTACGTGCGGGGCTCAATGGGCGATGCGGATGTCTGTATCCTCAAGCGTCACGGGGAAGGCCACGTCGTACCGCCCCACCTCATCAACTACCGTGCCAACATCATGGCACTGTACATGCTCGGTATCGAGAAGGTCGTCACGACGAGTGCCGTAGGGTCGCTCAAGAAGTCAATTGCGCCAGGATCGTACGTACTGATGGACGGTTTTCTGGACTTCACCAAAGTGCGTGTGCAGACGTTCTTCGAGGTCGGCAAGGTCGTTCACACAGACATGACCCATCCCTACAGCGCAGCCGTCACGGACGTGCTGGCGACAGAGATGTTCGCTCTGGGGCTCTCGTTTCACACGGGCGAGGTGTACGTGGCGGCGGAAGGCCCGCGCTTCGAATCACCGCAGGAAGTCCGCATGTATGCTGCCATGGGCGGATCGGTGGTCGGGATGACAGGCTTGCCTGAGGTGACGCTTGCCCGGGAGGCAGGTCTTGAGTATCAGACAATCGCCATCATCACGAACTACGCGGCCGGCATAAGTGCCTCCCTCCTCACTCACAAGGAGGTCCTTGAGGCCATGGCTGAGGCATCGACAACTCTGGTTGAGGTCCTGCGCCGATCCCTTCCCCGCATCGGGCAACTCCCAGCAGGTCGGAGTGACGATGAGCATCCGCTCGACTTCCTGTTGAGTTCATGAGGGTAGAGCTGCTGGCTCATACTCCGGACGCGGATATGCTGTGTGCCTACGCAGCTCACATCTGCTACAGCACCGAACCGTTCAACGCTGATCGAAGTGCTGGTATTCTGCGGAAGGTCTGTGGCAATGGACACCTGTCTGTTCTCGAGCATGCCAGCTTCACGTTTCTTGTCGAAGGACTGTCGCGTGCAGCTTCCCATCAGTTGGTGCGGCACCGGCTCGCCTCGTACTCGCAGCAGAGCCTGCGGTTCACGAAGGCTCTGCCGATCTTCGTCTCTCCCGCAGGCCACGATTTCAGACGCTTCTATGAGCAGGCTTACGCGGAATACGAGCGTCTGCTCGCAGACGGTGTGCACGAGGAAGACGCACGCTATGTCCTTCCACAGGGCGTCGCGTCGCGTCTGGTGGTTACGATGAATGCCAGGGAGCTGAGACACTTCTTTGAGCTGCGTTGCTGTCTGAGGGCACAGTTCGAGATTCGGGCTCTGGCGTGGCTTATGCTGGCAAAGGCCAAAGCC
>DASVKR010000100.1:0-15867 GCA_036385275.1 Candidatus Cryosericum sp.
GATTGCACCCTGGATGCAGTTCTACCAGCAGTCTTCGGTCGCGGAGAAGGCGATCGATCTGAAGCATTACCACTATGAAGTTCTGGATACCTACATTGGCAGTTTCCTCACCAACTTCGTCTCCTTTTTCATCGTCGTCGCATGCGCGAGTACTCTGTTTGTTGCGGGCGTCCGGGTCAATACTGCGGCAGAAGCGGCAGGCGCACTGGCGCCACTCGCGGGAAAATATGCGTCGATCCTCTTTGCCGTCGGCCTGATCAACGCCTCGATCATGGCGGCTGGGGTCCTTCCTCTCTCGACAGCGTATTCCGTGGCCGAAGCATTTGGCTGGGAGTCAGGGGTCGGCAAGTCATTCCACGAGGCCCCTCTCTTCTATGGTCTGTATACGGCTCTTATCGTTCTGGGTGCAGGAACGATCATGTTCATACCGGAGAGCAAGCTCATCGGCATCATGCTGTTTTCGCAGGCGGCGAACGGTGTTTTGCTTCCTCTGATACTCGTCCTCATGCTGAAGTTGATCAATGACAAGTCCTTGATGGGTGAGTACGTTAACAGCCGGGGCAAGAACATCGCGGTATGGGCGCAGGCGATTGTCATGATCATCCTGGCGGCAACGCTGACGGTCCAGACCGTGCTCCAGATGGTGAGGAAGTAGGTTCTTGACTCTACAACAACGAGAGTAGACTGTAGTTATCGGATAATTCGGTTAGCGAAAGGAAGAGACTGAGTGAACATTCGAAAGCGGCTTCCGGCTTTTGAGTCCAAAGACTACCGGCTCTGGTTTGCCGGCCAGAGTATATCTCTTATCGGCACGTGGCTCCAGACCACCGGACAGTCCTGGCTGGTTCTCAAGCTGACAAACTCACCCCTCAAGCTCGGGCTGCTGACCAGCATCCAGTTTCTGCCGTCTCTGATCCTGTCGGTGTTCATTGGACCGGTCATCGATCGTTATCCAAAGCGCTCGATCCTGTTGTTCACGCAGATCATGTTTGCACTGGCTGCTGCTGCTCTGGCCGTGGTGGCGTTCGGGGGTCATGCGCAGTTTTGGCAGGTGCTGGTTATTGCCACTTTCACAGGTCTCATCAGTGTTATCGACTGGCCGACCAGACATTCGTTCGTGGTCGAACAGGTGAACGACAGGTCCGCGGTCGCCAATGCTGTTGCGCTGAACAGCACGATGTTCAACATCGCCCGTGTCATCGGTCCTGGCATCGGCGGGGTCCTGATCGCTGCCGTGGGCATCCCGTGGACGTTTACCCTGAACTCGATCAGTTTCATTGCCGTTATCGTCAGCTTGCTCCTGATGAAAGCAGGCCGCAAGCCGACCAAGAGTAACAAGGGGAGCTATGCCCAGGAGGTCCGCGAGGGCACCCAGTATATTGCCAGAAATCAAGTCATCATGAATCTCTTGACGATAGCGGGCATCATCAGCCTGTTCCTGTTTAATTTCAACATCTTCATCCCCAGCTTTGCCAAGCTGACTCTTGGTCTGCAGGCAGATGGCTACGGGGGACTGCTGTCGGCAATGGGGGTCGGGGCGCTGGCGGCAGGAGTGCTCCTGTCCCTCGGTGGAGCACGCCTGGAACCGACCCCTGCTTATATTTATGGTTCGGGGTTTATCCTCGCGGTTGCGATGGTTCTCGTCGGAATACAGCGAAATTTCTACGTGACCAGCCTGCTGCTCGTCTTCTGTGGATTCGGTATGTCGATATTGTCGACGACATGCAACACCGCGCTCCAGTTGCAGTCGCCCGACAGCATGCGCGGCCGTGTCATGGCTGCCTTCAACCTCGTTCTCGTGGGTTCGACCCCCATTGGCGCGCTCTATGCGGGCAAGATCTGCGATGCTCTTGGCGCCAATATGGGCTTCTTCGTCAGCGGCGTCATTGGCGTCGTGTTCCTTGGTGTGATGATGGCCTTCGTGACCCGCCGCACCTTCCGGGGTCTGCGAACATTCGCTGTGGCTAGCGCATCCGTCGGAGGCGGTTCTCAGACGGTCGGTTCCTCCGACGGGCTGGACGCCCAAGCGGCCGGGGTGGACAAAGACTGACGCACACGTGTGGCCAGTTCCTGAAGCGTGTAAGGTTTCGGGATGAAGGCCACGAATCCCGTACTGGTGAAAGGAGTGTCAGTCGCATCATAGCCGGACATCAGGATTGCGGCCACCGACGGATTGATCTCACGAAGCTTCTCGAACAAGTCCTTGCCATTCATGTGCGGCATCGTCATGTCGACCAGGACAAGGTCGATGGACCGCCATGAATCCTTGTAGATAGCGAGCGCGTTCACTGGGTCGGCGGTGTCGATGACGTGATATCCGAGACCTGAGAGGACTTTGACGGCAACACTGCGGACAATATCTTCGTCATCCACGATGAGCACCGATTCTCCCCGCACTGACCGAGGCAGCGACCCGGAGACGGGCGTCTGGCGAGCCCTTCCCTGTGCTTCGGCCCGGGAGACGGCCGGAAGGTATACCGTGAACGTCGTTCCCTGGTTTGGCACTGAAGCCACCGTGATGGTTCCCTTGTGGTCATGCACGACACGCCAGACGATGGACAGTCCCAACCCCGTTCCTTCAGGTCGCGTCGTGAAGAACGGTTCGAACAGGTGGTCCCTTGCCTCAGGTGATAGACCGCAGCCGGTGTCTGACACCCTTATTTGCAGGTAATTGCCGTTTGGGAGGACAGGAATATCGTGGCTGGTGCAGAAGGATTCGTCGATGATGATGTTGCAGGCGTCGACCGTGAGTGTGCCATCATGGCGGCCCATGGCATCACGAGCATTGATGACCAGGTTCAGGATGACCTCTTCCAGTTGTGTTCGGTCACCGGGAACGTATGCCAGATCTGGAGGGATGCTCTGTACCAGCACAGTGCGTTTGTCGAAGCCCGGCATGGCTATGGAAAGTGTATCCGCCAGGACCTCGCCGATATCGACGTCAGCGATGGTCGGTGTATTGTTGCGCGAGAAGGACAGCAATCGTTGTGTCAGTTCAGCGGCACGCCTTGCGGCGCGTTCAATGGTGTCCAGTCCCTGGTAGAGTTCAGTTCCTTGCATCGCGTCGACCCTGAGCAGCGACGCATGCCCCATGATCCCGCCCATGATGTTGTTGAAATCGTGCGCGATCCCCCCTGCGAGTCTGCCGACGGCTTCCATCTTCTGTGACTGCAAGAGTTCTTTTTCCAACTGCCGAGTTCGTTCGTCTGTGAGTCGCTGTTTTGTAACATCTCGGAAGATCCCCTGGACAATGGAAGCCCCGGCAGATGGTATGGACTGCAGGGAAGCCTCACAGATGACCTGTCGGCCGTCATGGGTGACGAAGGTCCAGTCAAACCGCTGTGCCTGCCCGGCAAGGGCCTGGTCTTCGAACGTGCGCATGGCCTCGGCAGATGGACGACCGTCGGGCTGTATGGCGGGACTGATATTTGGGATGATCTTTCCCATCAGCTGTCTGGTTGTGGTGCCAAGCACTCGCCCTGCGGCCGTGTTTGCCTGTGTAATGATGTGGTCGCTGAAAATCAGAATGGGATCGGGAGCTTCATCGAATAGTGCGTGGTACTGCTCGTACGCCGCACGAATCGTCTGTTCTGCTTTGAGTTGGTCTCGCAAGTCATGGGCGACGATGAGCACACGCTTGCTGGGAGCCTGCAGGTTGGACATCTTGACTTCGACAGGAATGAGGGATTTGTCCGATGCGACAAACTGCCACCGTGCTGACGTCAGACTTCGATCCTCCAGAGACGTCAGGGTCTTCGATACGTCCGCCTGTCCGATAAACATAATAGACCCTAACGAGGCGTCAAGCAGGTCAGAGTCCTTTCGAACAAGCAGAGCACACAGAGCTCCGTTGACGGCCTCGATGCGCAGCTGTCCGTCAGTGTTGTCCACAAGCAGAGCCGGTTCCGGGACTGCGGCAAATAGCTGCTGATAGTAAGCGGCCCGGTCACGGGCGGCGCGTGTCGCGCGTTCACGCGAGGCAAGCAGGAAGATGGCGAGCAGGACGACTGCGATACCCCCGAGCACCAGCAACGTGGTTCTCAACCGATCGGCGTCAGTGTAGAAGGAAATCGTGGTGCCAAACCATTTCGTCTCCAGTTGTGTCAGCAGGCCACTGCGACGCACTTCTGCCAGTGTCGCGTTGAACTGAGGCAGGAGTGGAAGCATGTTCCGGGCTGCTGGGAATGCCACGGGGCGGCGGCTGGTAAGGAAAGGCGTGAACAGGCCTCCGTTCTGGATGACGAGGATTCCCTGATAACGGTCATCGACGAGAAAGTGAGCATTGATGTAATCATGAACGGCGACGTCAGCCTGACCGTCTGCGAGCGCAGCGAGCACCTCTTCCGGTGATGCGTAACGCTGGACCTGCAGCTGCCCGTAACGATCGCCCAGACTGGTTAGATAGTCATCTGAAACCGTTCCTGTCTTGACGGCAACACGATGGCCTCCAAGATCGCGCGGATTGCGGATTGAGCTGCCAACCGGCGTGACCAGGACGAGGCCGGAGTTCAAGTAGGAACTGGTGAAAGCGTAATGGGAAGCGCGGTCACTTGTCCAGAAGATCGACCCGATGCCCAGATCCACAGTGCCATTCTGGAAACGCTGCAATTCGTCGGCAAACGTCGTTGTTTCATATCGAACGTCCCAGCCGTTGAGCGAGGCAATGAGATTCACGAGATCGACGTCGAACCCGACCAGTTGTCCGTCACGCAGAAAAGCGAAGGGTTCATACATGTTCGCGACAACCACCAGCTGGGGAGGTGGCACAACGGGAGTGGTGGCGCGGGCCCGGGGTGTCGGCCCGAGAAGGAGGACTGCGACGGCAGCAATCGCGATTGCGCGACGCAGAGGATACTGCATCCCGACTGCTCCCCGGCGCACAGAACGACCAGTATTCACCGAGGTCACCCTCTCCGTCCCACCCGCTGTCAGCATGTGTCAATGATATCCCGTAAACCTATTCTGTAAAGTTGAAATCTGGCGTGTGCGGCTGTCCTACTGCGCTTTGAGCGGCTCAGTCTAAGGAGGGAAGTTCTGACAAGTGGGGATATGGAACAAGTAGAGAAGCTCGGCCGTCTAAAATATGCGTATATACTATGTTTGTGTTGGAGGTGTTGTGAAATGGTACATAAGCTCAGGGTCTTGTCTCGAAAAGCGTTGTGTGGTGTCGTAACACTGATACTCTTGTGTGCACCGGTGCCGGCTGTATGCGCCCGGAGCACGATGGTCGTCCTTACGACGGGCAGTGCACGGGCAGTTGTAGATGGTCGCACGATAACCATGCTTGTTCCCCCGGTGATCAACCAGGTGTCTCAGCAGACACTCGTCCCGATCGAGTTTGTCGCGAGGCAGTTCGGTTTTGGCGTGTCGCTAGTGCCCCAGAGCGCGGCTGTTACTCTTTCGAGCGCCGAACACACAATATGTGTGACTCCAGGCAGTCTCGAGGCTCTCGTGGACGGTCACGCCGTTGGACTCTCCGTTACGCCGCGAGGGTTGCTTGGCGAAGTGCTGGTCGCTGCTGCTGATGTGCAGCTACTGCTCTCTGTACAGTATTCGCGCGGTTTAGTCGACGGCCAGTCGGTGTTCACCTGGGTTACCCCGGATCCAGTAGTGGTGGGGCCTGTCGATGTTAACGCTGTCACTTTTGAGACTCGACGCGAACAGGTGTTCATGCAGACAGTGGACTTTAATATCATCCGTATCGACATGACGGGCAAAGGAATCCACGTTCTGAGCTGCCAGTCCATGGGTGGTCTGGGAACCGCTCGCTTTCCATCCACGTACGTAAGCAGCCTGAAGCCGCTTGCGCTCATGAACGCGACACCCTTTAACATGACGAGCTACATCATGAGCGGGTCGGTGCAGGATCAGGGCACACCTGTCTATTACTCGGGAACGTATGTCTCGACGATTGGTATTGACGCGGACAACACCCCTTTCTATGTCGAAGGGACGGCTCACGTGGTTGTGCGGCTGACCACGGGCAAGGAGCTTTCCGTGGCTCGCATCAACCAGTCCCCGGCGGCACCATCATCACTATCGCTTTCTCTGTACTCTAACTACTACACCGGCGGCTTCTCCGTCGGCGCGACTGAAGCCCTGGTGGTGCTTCAGCAAGGCAAGGTCGTTCGACTCATTTGTGGCAAGTACTTCACGCCGCGGACGCTGGCTGCGGGACAGATAGCACTGTATGCACGGAATCCTGCCGTCGCTGCGGCTTTGCGAATGTCGCCCGGAGCAGACCTGCGCTCCTACGTGGGTACGCGTGATTGCACTGGTTCTACGTTTGTGCAGTGTGGACCCGTCGTCGTGCTCGGAGGCAAGCCATATGTCGACTATCGGAAGTACAAGGACATTAGTCGCACCGCCAAGCTTGGTTCCCGTGCATTCATCGGCATGGACGACCAGAAGCATCTGTATTTCATCGTGACGCCGGCAAAGGTGCGCCTGCAGTTCGGCGACGTCAGCCTGGCGCTGTCCCGGCTCGGACTCTTCACAAACGTGGTGACGCTCGACGGCGGAAGCTCGACGACCCTGTACTACAAGGGGCAGTATATCATAAAGGGAACTCGAGCATTGACCAACGTGCTGTGCGTCCCATCAATGTAGCAACGGAGAGCCAGACTGTATTCCCTTGCTTTTGACCAGTCTGGACGAGGATAGCATCGTATTCCTGATAGACTAGTCGACTTGCAATGGTTATCGACTGCGGAGGAACCCAATGAAAGTAGGTGTGATCGGACTGGGAGCTATCGCTCAAAAGGCCTATCTCCCCATATTAGCCGCAAGAGGTGACTTGGATATTGTCTTGGCGACCCGCAATTCCCAAACGCTCGATCAGATCAGCCGGCAATATCGCATACCTCAGAAGGTGGGATCGGTAGAGGAATTGATTCACACGGGCATTCAAGCGGCATTTGTCCATGCGGCTACCGAAGCTCACTTTCAGATCGTGCAGCGTTTGCTGGACAGCGGTATCCACGTCTACGTTGACAAACCCCTTGCCTATTCTCTGAAGGAAGCTCGGGATCTTGTTGAGTTGGCTGCACGCCGCCAATGCCTTCTCATGGTAGGCTTTAACCGGCGCTTTGCTCCCTTTTACAGTCAGCTGCGCGCCGTCCCCGACAAATCTCTGATCTTCATGCAGAAGAACCGTGTCGACCCTTCTGAAACAGCGCGGACCTTCATTTTCGATGACTTCATTCATGTCGTGGATACCTTGCGTTTTTTATCCCCTGGCACGCCCCAGGACATCCGCATATCAGGTCACAAGAAAGATGGTCTCCTGGAACAAGCTATTGTCGAGTGGTCCTGCCCGCGCTTTACTGCTATCGGAATCATGAACCGAAACAGCGGAAAAACCGAAGAGCGACTTGAAGTCATTGCCTCCGGGAACAAATGGCAAGTCGATGATCTCGTGGAAAGCATCCACTCGTACAACGGAGAGGAAAAGAGAGTTCGCTCCGCCGATTGGGAGCCCATCCTCGTTCGCCGCGGATTCGCACAAATCATCGACTGTTTCCTCAGTGCCATAGTCCAAGGACTTCCGTCCTCCCCGACTGCGGAGGACTCCCTGCTGACCCACGAACTTTGCGAACAGATCGTCCGAGAGTTAGATGCCGTGTGAATATTCACGTAGATTGAATTGATCTCTGTCTTCCTGGAGCGGTTGGGATTACGGTTGTCAGTGTGGTTATTCTGAACGTATACACGCATGTCTCCGCTGCGCCTTTCCCACATGCTCACACAAGCATGTCAGCATCATGGCCACCTCCTCTCATTTCACGATGATTTCTTCGTGATGGGAGGAGGGAGTTCGCGATGAATTGTGGTGATGCAACGCGGCTTCCTTGCTTTTGACCAATTTGGACTACGATAATATCGTATTCCTGACAGATTCGTCAACTCGTCTGGTTGTTGATCGTGGAGGAACCACGAATGGGTGAACACAAGAACAAGGTCGGTTCGCCGGTACGAAATGGTTGGCATGGTTCGGAGCCCCGCACACGACAGACCTGGTCGACAATGGACAATGCCACGAAGCGTCTGTTCATGGCCGTACTGGTCATAATGGCGGGAGCTCTTCTGTCCATGGTACCCGGGGGAAGGATTCCAGGGTACGTTGTGATTGGCATCGGTCTCGCGTGGTATGTCGTCCTCCGTCTCATGCCCGCGTGGCGGACTTGGCGTTCTTCGAGGCGCCTGCCGGGAGCGCAGTGAAGAATCCCAATCCAATCATGGATCAGCGGTTTGTGAAGGGAGATTGTGATGCTTGAAACTGGATGTGGAAGCGCCGTCATCACCCCTCGTGCGGGGTTGCAGATGGCTGGATTTCTTGGCAAACGCATTGGCGAGGGCGTTCATGACGACCTCATGGCCAAGGCAGTGTATCTGGCAGACGGACCCGAGAATCGCGTGATGTTCATTGTCGTGGACACACTCGAGGTAGACCGACAGTTCGTGGACGAGGTGCGGAGACGGGTGGAGCAGGAGACCGGCGTACCTGCTGTCTGTTGTCTGGTTGCGGCTACTCATACTCATTCCGGACCTTCGGGACTCGCGCGGGCCATCTTGCCGGGAGCGGCGAAAGACACCCAGGTTTTTGGGACTTTTGACGGGAAGCTGTTCGAACGGACGGTCACAGGATGTGTCACCGCTGCCAGAAAAGCTCGCAGGTGGGCTCGCGAAGGCACTATGAATAGTGGCATAGCGAATATGCTGCAGCCGATCTGTGGCAATCGACGCGTTCGTACCACAGAGCGGGTGCAGATGCGGGTGCTGGAAGTGGAAACAACCACACGGTGCGCAGTGGTCTATAACCTCGACTGTCACCCCACTGTCCTTCATGAGGAGAACCGCTTGTACAGCGCGGACTTCCCGGGGTTCGCCGCCAGCATCATGCCCCTCTTCGAGCCCTTTGTCACAATGCCCGTGTTCCTCAATGGGGCTGCCGGCGACATGAGTACGCGCTTCTACCGGCAGAGCTCTGACTTTGCGGAGGTGGAGCGCATTGGTACCATCGTGGCCGAGAGCGTTGCTGCAAGTCTGGATGTGCTGGAGCCAATGAACGGGCCGTTTGCGGTGCGGGCTGTCGAAGTTCCCCTGAGGCTCAAAGCCAGGCAGTTCCCCTCGGCGCAGGATCTTGAGCGCCGCATTGCTGACACCCGGAAGAAGCTGGAAGTAGCTCGGTTGGAGGGGGTGCAGAACCTGAGGTCCTTGGAATCGGCTATCGAGGGACTGACGTTTGCGGCCACGATAGCCGACAGTGCAGGCAGCGTAGAATACATCGACTCACGCCTGTCGCTGGCTCGATTTGGTGACATACTCGTGGCCGGGATTCCCGGGGAGCTTTTTTCAAGCCTGGGGAATGACATTCGAGCGGCATTTCCAGACCATGTTGTGCTGATTGCCGGGTACTGTGGAGACTATATGGGATATATCCCCGATGCAACAGCATATGACGAGGGTGGCTACGAAGCGTTCACGACATTCATCGCCAAAGGCGAGGGTGAACGATTGCGGGATGCTGCCATCAACGGGCTGCGTGCACTCTTGGCGTGACAGGGAGGGACCAGTGGAACAGCGGCTGATGATTCAGGAAGTACGTGAGACGGTCTCAGTTCTCGAACGCCTTGCGCACGAGGAAGGGCCGTCGATTGAGGGAATCGGGCAGCGGTTTGCCGCCATTGATCCTGAGGTCGTCATTGAATCGGGACGTGGAACGTCGGACCATGCCTGCATGTATGGCCAGTATCTTATCGAATCGCTCCTGCGAATTCCCGTGGCTCTGGCGCTTGGGTCGCTGTACACGAACTACGGTCTGCCTCCCCGCATACGGCGTGGTGCAGTCATCGCCATTTCGCAGTCGGGCGAGACGGAAGATGTTTGCAGGGTTGCGGAGCAAGCCGTCAAAGACGGCACCTTTACAGTCGGCATCATGAATGTCCAGGGCAGCACTCTCGATCGGACAGTAGCTCCTAATTCGCTGTTTCTGCGGGCGGGACCCGAAGAGAGTGTCGCTGCTACGAAGACCTTTACTGCATCACTAGCGGCACTTCTGCTTCTGGTTCACGCCGTCCGGGGCGACGCCTTTGACATCGGAACAGTCCTCGAGTGTCTGGGAGGCATCGTCGAGCGAGAAGAAGAAGTGCGTCAGCAGGCATTGCGCTACACGTTCACGGATGATTTTGTCGTGCTGGGCACAGGTTATTGCTACGCGAATGCTCTGGAGGGCGCCCTGAAGCTGAAGGAGACGTGCTATATCAATGCGCAGGGTCTCTCCTCTGTTGACCTTATCCATGGGCCGCTGGCTGTCCTCAATCCAGATTTGCCCGTCATCATGTTTGCTCCGAACGACGCGTGTCTGAACCTGAACATAGCCGTCTTGGAGCGTATCAAGTCGACGCGTGCTCATGTGCTCGTGGTCTCCGACAGTGACAGAGCCTTGCAGTATGGCGACATTGCGTTTCGCATCCCCCATGCGGATCCGACAGTCTATCCACTGGAGAACGCACTGTTCGCACAACTGTTTGCCTACAGTCTCTCGATTGCACGTAAGCTGAACCCCGACAAACCCCGTTTTCTCCACAAGATCAGTCTCGTCCAGGACGACGAACGTCGTGCAGACAATCCAAGTGTAGATACTCAGCATCCCTGAACCACAGCGCAGAAATCGATGCGCGCTATTGCAAATTTTGTGGGACTGTGCCAGAATTAATTTATTGTTGCTTTCATGATTCTGGCCATAAGGGGCTGCAATCGATTGCAGCTGTCTGTTGTCGCGTGAAAGCCACCTGAGTGGGAGGTGATCCTGGAGCACAGTGGCGCGCAAGCGCTTCCCGGGCTTCGATGAATGAGATGCGAACGGCTGACGAACGTTTTCTTGGAGGTATTACGGTATCCTGGCGAGGAGGATTAGTTTATGGCTAATAGCTATGGTATTGGAATTTCACTGATTCTGGCGATCTGGTCGTACGTGTCGATGATTGCCAATCTGGGTCCTACGTGGTTACTCAATGACCCGATTGTCAGCGGGCTGTTTGTTGGAGCTGTTGTCGGAAACATACCTCTTGGTCTGGCCATCGGCGGTACTCTGGAACTGATGTCGCTCGGTCTATGGACTTATGGCGGTGCGACGACCCCCGACTACACGACGGGCGCTATCGTCGGCACAGCCTTCGCTGCACTGTCCAAGTTAGCCCCGACAGAGGCAATGGCAGCCGGCATGCTTGTCGCAGTCCCTGTTTCACTGTTCATGACTCAGCTCGATATCCTCGGTCGTTCGTTGACCACTGTGTTCATCCATGGAGCGGACCGTGCCGTGGAGAAGCAGGACGATGCCGCTTTTTCACGGTGGCATCTGTTTGGTCAGCTTCCATGGGGTCTCTCTCGTGCCCTTCCTGTCTTCTTTGCTGTGTGGCTCGGTTCAGGACCTATTCAAACCCTTATCAACAACATCCCGACGTGGCTGACCCGCGGTCTGGGTACCATGGGCCACATCCTGCCGGCTCTCGGTTTTGGCATCCTGCTGACCTTCCTGCCCATCGAGAAGTGGTGGTCATTCTTCGTTCTGGGCTTCGTCATGTTCGCGTACCTGAATGTTCCGCTCCTTGGCATCGCGCTCGCTGCTTTGGCGGTGGTCATCATCTACTTCTCGCTCAAGCCCGTCGAGGCTGGTGAGCAGCAGGCTGAAGAAGCCTTCGCTGCGAGGGTCGACGAAACTAAGAGTCCTGTCACGCGTGGCGATCTCGTCAATGCCATGTGGCGGCACAACCTGACTCTGCAGCTTTCCTGGAACTATGAGCGCATGCAGGCTCTTGGCTATGCCTGGTCCATTGCGCCCATCCTCAAGAAGGTGTTTCCGCAGAAGGATGAGTATTTTGCAGCTCTCAAGCGTCATATGGTATTCTACAACACCAACCCCGCTATCGGTTCGCCGACAATTTTCGGTGCCGACTGTGCTCTTGAGGAAAAGAGGCAGCCCGAGGTGGGCGACAGCCTGAAGGTTTCCCTGATGGGTCCCTTTGCTGGCATCGGCGATACCGTCATGGCTATTCTGATGAAGCCTATCTTCGCCGTGTTTGCGGCGTCTCTGGCCCTCCAGGGCCATGCCAGCGGTGCCTGGCTCATGCTGTTCCTTGGCTTCTTCTGGTTCTTCCTCATGTTCCCTGGCTTCTGGCTTGGCTACAGGCAGGGTCTCGGCCTTGTACGGCAGGTCAGCAGCGGCGCTATCACCCGTATCACCGACATGGCCAGCACAGCGGCTCTGTTCATCATGGGTGGTTTTATCCCGAGCATTCTGGGTGGAGTGAAGACTCCTCTCGAGATCACCAAGAAGGTCATGATCGAGGGCAAAGAGGTCATCCAATCCGTCAAGATCCAGGATTCCTTCGACAAGATCCTTCCGTTTATGTTGCCGTTGGCTGTTACGTTCTGTGTCTATTGGCTGCTGAAGAAGAAGCATTGGACCAACCTTCAGGTTCTGCTTCTTCTGGTTGTCGCCGGTATCATTCTGGGAGCTTTCAAGATTCTGTAGTCGTATCTTCATACCGAAACGTCATCCCGGGCTGCCTACGCAGCCCGGGATCGGAAAGGAATCCATCATGATTGGAATTGTCGTTGTTACTCATGGAGAGCTTGCTGATGGCATTACAAGTGCTGTCACACTCATTGCGGGACCCCAGGAACAGTTCGAGACCGTAGCGCTTCGCGAGGGGGACAGTATCGATGGACTCAAGGAACGCATTCAGACGGCCATTGACAAAACGGACACGGGTTCGGGTTCGCTGTTGTTCGTGGACATGCTGGGAGCGTCTCCTTCCAATGCCGCGGCGTACCTTGTCACCGACCGTGTGGAGATTATTACAGGCGTGAACCTGCCCATGATCCTTGAGATTCTGGCTGTCCGGGGTGACATGGTACTGGCCGAGGTTGCAGAAATGGCCATGAATGCAGGCAAGGAGTCTATTCAGAGTTTGAGTGCAATAATGCGTCAAGCATTGAACAATAGTCCGGGGCACAACGATACCGGTGTAGCACCATCTTCAACTCGATAGGAGCGAATCATGGCATTCTTTCTACACATTGACAATCGTCTTATTCATGGACAGGTTACCATAACCTGGTGCAGCTACTATGGCGCCAAGCGTATTATTGTTGCCGACGACAAGGTCGCAGCCGACCCGATTCAGCGCATTGTCCTACCCCAGGCAGCGCGTGGACTTCCAACTTCGGTCGTCACCATTGCTGATGGTTTGAAACTGCTCTCTTCCATGGACCCTGCCCACGAGAGCGTCCTTATCATCGCGCGCAATGCGCAGGGGGCACTGGCACTCATACAGGGTGGATTCAAGCCGAAGAGCATCAATGTCGGCAATCAGGCGCCTGTCCAGGGGACGAAATATGTGATGGTTCTTCCATGGATAGCTGCGACCAGGGAGGATGCTGAGGCGTTCAAGGCCATTGGGGACATGGGCTACAAGATTACGCCCCAGCGCAGCGGCGCTGACCGTGCCCTGGATCTGGTCGATCTTCTCCGAAAGAAGGGCTTGCTGTAGACTGGCCGCTGTCGGCGGGAACAATGGATACGAGTTGGGAGGTCGGTATGGCATTGGAATTCTTTGACAAAGTCGAGGGACTGATTCCTGTCCTGAAGCAGGAAGAGGACAATATGCGCAAGGCGGGTCATATTGTTGCGCAGAGTATTATGAGTGGCGGAATCCTGCAGGCTTTTGGCAGTGGGCATTCTGCATCTGTTGCCATCGAGATTTGTGGGCGGGCGGGCGGACTTATTCCATCCAAACAGGTCAAGGAACTATCAGGCGGCCATTATGAACGCATCGAAGGCGTGGGAACGACATTCGCCGAGATGTGGGATATCCGGAACAACGATTGCCTGTTTATCATCAGCAACTCGGGCCGGAATCCTCTGATCATCGAGATGGCAATGGTCGCGCGGTCGATTGGCGTACCGGTCATTGCCGTCACCGCTCTCGAGGTTGCTAAACACAGCACGTCGCGCCATTCGAGCGGCAAGATGCTGTGGCAACTCGCAGATGTCGTCCTGGACAATCACAGTGTCGAAGGGGATGCTACCATCGAACTTCCGGGTCTTCCCACCAAGATCGCCGGAACGTCGAGCATCAGTTCGGACATCCTGGTCGATCAGACGATGGTCTTCGCTATCCGCGAGATGCTGGAGGCTGGTTACGTTCCACCGGTGTTCATGAGCGCCAACGTGGACGGGGGCCCTGAATTCAACAAGCAGTACACAGCCAAGTACGCAGACCGCCTCTACCGTGTCTGAGGATATGCAGCCGATTCGACTTGGTCTTGCGGGGACTGGTTTCATCGGTCGCATCCACTGGATGTGTTATCGGGCACTGCCCGGGATGTACGCAGAAGTTCCGGCGCGGGTCATGTTTGACACAGTCTATACGTCACATCCGACTGAGGCTGATCGGTTCGAGTTTTCTCGGGCCCTCCCCTATGAATCCGTATCTTCGACGTGCGCCCGGATCGACATGCTGGACGTGTGCACGCCAAATGCCACACATCGCGTTCTTGTTGAGGCGGCTGTCGCGGCACATGTCCCTGTCTACTGTGAGAAACCGGTCGACCTGAGCGGCGAGCTAACGCTTGAACTGGCCCGGAAGGCAGACGATGCGGAGATCTTAAACCAGACTGCCCTGGTATACCGCTTCCTTCCTGCCATGGCAGCTGCGCGCGCGATCGTTCGAGCGGGCGTCATCGGCAATGTCGTGACATGGAGGGCTGTCTTGCTGCATGCCAGTTATCTCAACACCCAGCGAGCAATGACGTGGCGATTGAGTCGCAAGGAATCTGGTGGTGGCGCGCTTGTCGACCTGGGTCTTCATATGGTCGATGCCGTGCGCATGGTCGCCGGCGAATTCGAAGCAGTGCGCTGCGTGACCCGAACTGTCGTTGGTGAGCGTCCCCGTACGGGAGCCCCAGATGAAATGTCCCGTGTCGACGTGGACGACTGGGCACTGGTCACGGCAGACCTGGTAAATGGTAGTACAGGAACGATTGAGGTTTCCCGGGTACACGCCGGGCGTGAAGGAACCTTCGCCTTTGAGGTCTTTGGAACGAAGGGTTCTGTGTCAGTCGACCTTCAGCGCGGGCGAGCGGTCGTCATGGATGCGGCTTCGCGTGACGTCACGCAGGACATCGTTCTGAACGACCCGTGGGTAACCTATCTGAAGACTGCGTTTCCAAGTTCGAAAATGTCGATGGGACTCATGTGTGATATGCACGCTGCAAGCATCTATACATTTCTGGACGGTTGTGCGGGCGGTGATGTTGGGTTTCCGGCCCGCCCGACTCTTGCGGAGGCCGGCTGGACACATCGCGTAGTCGATGCCTGCTATCAATCCGCCGACACGGGCAACCGGGTTGACGTGCAACGTCCCCAGGTGTCCTGACTGGAGCGAGGGTTCTTTCATTTCCTGTTGTATTCGAAAGGAGAAGATCATGAGCATACCGGTATCTTCGCACTATGTCATCAAGACCGACCGTCTTTTCACACCGGATGAACTGCGTGGTACGTTCTGGGTCGAAATTGAGGCTGGTCGGATCAAACACACTCTCACAGAGCAACCTTCTGGAATTGAAGTTTTCGATGCGACAGGCCTCCTTGTTGCCCCCGGCTTCATTGACGTCCATATTCACGGGTACGGCGGGCACGACATCATGGAAGCGAGCAGCGAAGCTCTCGAGTGTATGGCGACAGGTCTGCCCCATGCCGGCGTCACGTCATTTTTGCCGACGACCGTGGGCGCGCGCATTGCCACTCTCCAGCACGTCATGACAACCTTGAGTCCCAAGCTGGCAACAGTCGAGGGGGCG
>DASVKR010000101.1:0-2847 GCA_036385275.1 Candidatus Cryosericum sp.
AGGAACGCGCCAACAAAAGGTGCATTGAGAGGGACCCGGAAAACGGCCAGGATGCCGAGGGCAACGAAGATATCATGCACCATGCCCAGGATCGTTGCAAGACCGAATGAGAATTTGAAACGAATCGTGATATAGAGCAAAGTAAACAGCAACGAAAGGCCCAATGCCAGGCTGGATCGGCGCAGAAGGTCGCGCCCAATGACAGGTGCAATAGAGGTGATTTCTTTGGTGCCTACGTCGACAGCGCCATACTTCGCCACGATGTCGCTGATGATCTTTCCACTGACAGCCGGATCAATCTCAGTTGCTTCCACTTTCATCGTAATGCCCTTTTCTCCGGCCCGTTGGACGGTAACGTTGTTGTAGCCATTCGACCCGAGTATGTCACGGACAACTGCCTCATCAGGGGCTTTCTCGAAGGAAGCGTTGATCACTGTTCCGCCTATGAAGTCAATGCCAAGCTTGAGCGGTGACCCGAAGCTGAACGTATTGACAACCATGGCCACAATGCCGATCGCAATAATGACAGATGAAATAGTAAACCACATACGTGTCCTACCAATGATGTCCCATGTCAGGATTCTCTCTCTGAATGTCATAGCTGCACCGCCTAACCGAGGAATTTCCTGCTGTTCCTGGCAATGGCAGGAGTGAGCAGAAGGTCGACCAGCGTATGGCTGGCAAACACAGCCGTGAACATGCTGGCGAGAACGCCGAGAGCAAGGGTCACGGCAAATCCGCGCACGGTGCCGGTACCGAAGTAGAACAGGAATGCGGTGCCTACGAGCACGGTCAGGTTGGAGTCAAATACGGCCCGGAATGCCTTGGAGAAGCCCGCTCCAATCGCGCCCTTGACGGTTTTCTTCATCCCAAGTTCTTCACGGATGCGCTCGAAGATGATACAGTTGGCATCCACTGCCATACCGATGGACAGGATCGCACCACCGATGGCGGGCAGTGAGAGTGTTGCATGCAGTATGAGATACGCAGCCATGAGAATGTCGGCATAGATGATAAGAGCAATACCGGAAACGATTCCCAGATACCGGTACATGACGAACATCCATACGACGACGAGAAGAAAGGCAATCACTGCCGCCAACGCACTGCTGCGTTTGAAAGCACTGCCAAGCGAAGGTCCAACGACTTGTTCGGAGATCGCAACCAGCTTGACAGGGAGCGATCCGCTTTTGAGCAATAGTGCGTCGTTGCTGGCCTGTTCAGCTGTGAATCCACCAGTGATGACCCCCTGACCGTCGGTGATAGCTGATTCGACCGTGGGACTCATCAGAACCTTGCCGTCCAGATAAATGGTAATCGTCTTCCCAATGTTCGCCTGGGTAGCGGTCGCAAACGCAGCCTTGCCCTCCGCGTTCAGCGTGAAGGCGATCTGAGGCTCGCCGAGACTGTCCTGTGCCTGGCTGAACACAAGCTTGGCGTCTGTCAGGTTGTTGCCGCTGACGACGACCTTGCCATCCTCCGTCTTGAACTCGAGGAGTGCGGTCTTGCCAATAATCTCTTTGGCGCGCTCGGGATCTTCCCAGCCGGGGAGTTCGACGACGATACGCTTGGAGTTCGGGCCTTCGCGTACGGCAATGGCCTCACTGACGCCCAGAGCATTGACACGCTTGTCAATGACGACAACGGCCGCATCGATAGCCTCGCTCGTAGCCTTGACACCCTCTGTGTCCTGAGCTTCGAGCACAATACGCACGCCGCCGCTGAGATCAAGCCCAAGTTTCGGGACCAGTTTCGGGTTCTTGGCAATCAGCCCCTGGTAATTGATCACACCAGCGACGATAGCCACGACAATCACAAGAATAAGGCTTGCTGTTACTTTCGACCGCATTATGGTTCCTCCTCGTTTCGACAACACATCAAATGTACATCAAATAGGACTCAGTGTCAATGCAGGAGTGTGTGCTGCGAGACACTCACCATGCTCTGTCGGACGATGCAGTGTACCGCTCGATGAACGCGCGTTTATACTCGGCAAACGTGCCAGTCATGATCGCATTTCGGATTTCCTCGATCATTGTCTGAAGGAATTGGAGGTTGTGAATGGTCGCAAGCGTTCCCGCGAGCATCTCGTTCGCCTTGAACAGATGGCGCAGATATGCCCGGGTATAGTTGCGGCACATGTAACATGAACAGTCTTCGTCGATGGGGCGGAAGTCGCGTTCGTAGATCTTCTTGGAGATCTTGACGACGCCATCCCGGGTGAAGACCATCTGATTTCGAGCTACCCTCGTGGGCAGAACACAGTCGAACATGTCGACGCCTCGGCTGATGATCTCCAGAATCCCGATCGGATCGCCGAGGCCCATGAAGTACCTTGGACGATCGTCGGGAGCATGAAGCAAGCTGTGATCCAGCATATCCATTGTCAACTGACGCTCTTCGCCTACGCTGAGACCTCCTATGGCAAAGCCCTGCGGCTCCAGCTCCATGATGCGTTCGGTCGACTCCTCTCTCAGGTCGCCATAGAAGCCACCCTGCGTGATCCCGAACAGCAGTTGGTGCGACTCGCCCATCGCCTTCTTCGCCCGCCCGAACCAGGAAACAGTCCGCGTAAGGTCTTTCTCCGCCACAACACGCTCTGAGGGATATTGCGTACAGATGTCCAGAGGCATGACCACGTCGGAGTCCAGGTTCTTCTGTATCGCGATCACGCGTTCTGGTGTGAACATGTGCCTCGAGCCGTCGATGAATGACTGGAACTCGATGCCCTCATCGCTTTTCTTGCTGATTCGGGAGAGACTCATCGCCTGGAAACCACCGCTGTCCGTGAGGATGCTCCGGTCCCAGTGCATGAACCGATGGAGGCCGCCCGCTTCATGCACGACG
>DASVKR010000102.1:0-4734 GCA_036385275.1 Candidatus Cryosericum sp.
GGTTCCAGTGCCTTTTCCAGACCAAGGTTGGTTAGAACTGTTCCGACGACTGTGTTTCCGGTGAGTCGACCCTCTCCCGCCAATCCCAGAGCCAGAACGTACAGCATGACATCCCCGGATACGCGGCGCCCGGAGCGGTCGACCATAATGACCCGATCGCCATCGCCGTCATGCGCAACACCCAGATCCGCCTTCTCGGCCACTACCCGCGCGCTCACGGCGCCAGGGTGTGTGGATCCGCAGTCCTTGTTGATGAGCCGGCCATCCTGGTCTGTGTTCATCTCGATCACCTGCGCACCCAGCTGTCGCAGCAGCGCTGGTGTTGTATAGCCTGTTGCCCCGTGAGCGCCGTCCACCACGATCCTTATACCTTCGAGCGAGAGCCCTGGGTTATTCTGTCTCACCAAGGCCATGTATTCCTCGCACGCATTCTCGACTCTGTGAGCGCCACCCACTTCGTCGCCATGCACTCGTGAAGGATTGCCCAGTTCGACGAGGCCAAGGTTCACCTCGATCGCCTCCTCGTCTGCGTCTGCCAGCTTGTGACCGCCAGGGCCGAAGAATTTGATCCCATTGTACTCCGGAGGATTGTGTGAGGCAGAGATCATAGCACCCGCCATGTACCGTGTCTCGCGAGCCAGAATGAGCGCGAGTCCTGGTGTCGGCAGTACTCCCAGGTAGTCTACGGACACCCCCGTCTCCATGAAGCCAGCACCAAGTGCCCCGGCAAGCATCTCCGACGAGACACGTGGATCCCATGCGATAGCGATGGTGCGATTTGTCTGCTGGGCAACGCGTCCGTCGAAGTAGATCGATGCAGCCGCTCCCAGAGATAAGGCAAGCTTCGACGTGATTTGGGTGTTCACGACACACCGGACGCCGTCCGTTCCGAATAGACTCCTCTTAGCCATGCCATAACTATAGGTCGCTTGAGTCTGCACGCAAGATGCATGCTTCTGGTTCGACCTGGGATCTCCCTTCTAGAGACGTTCTTGCACTGAGAGCGCAAGAAGCATACAGAAAGCCGAGGCCCTGAGGCCTCGGCTCGTGGTACAGCAGTCTATCGTTTCCGTCAATTCTGTGGAGGCAAGCTCTTGCGCGAGTGACGGTGCCTCAGCCTCAAGATAATCCATGCGAGTGCCCAGATGAGAAGCCCGTAGAAAGCGATGAAGACCGCAGAGCCGCCAAACCATGTCCAGAAGGCAGCCAGTCCGTGTCCAAACCGGGCAAGGGATTGGACAAACGCCGATCCAAAGCCTCGGGGGGCAACAAAGGTTTCGGTCGTCTGCGTGAGTTGAGCAGTGACCGTAGCGAGTGATGTGGCATTATCCATATAGCGCTGTTGCCCCTCGTACTGTTCGATCTCCGTGCGAACTGTGCGCAGCTGTTCCTGGACCGCTAGCATGTCCTTGATATTCGTCGCTTTCTTCAGGAATCCTACCAGTTGCTCTTCTTCTGCCCGAAGAACCTTGAGGCGCGCCTGGATATCGATGTACTGCGACGTAACATCTTCTGAACCGCTGCTGCGGCTCGTAACGGTACCGAGTCCTGCAAGGTCGTTCATGAGCTGAGTAGCCTTGTCCGCAGGTACGCGCAGCGTCGCGGCCGCAACCACCTTAGTGTCCGACTTCTGGAGCGACGACTCTGCCACGAAACCGCCGTACTTGGCAACAAGGATCTCGCAGTCGCTGAAAGCCTTTTCCGCGTCGATAACGTCAAGACTGAGACTCGCGTTGAAGATGATCTTGCGGTCTGTCGCCGCTTGCTGATCAGTCGTCGTGGTTGGAGCCGGGGAACTCGTGCCAAAGGTCCCTAGTGAATTCCCTTTATCGGATGTCGCGCTGTCGAACCCTGGCGAGACAGCGGCACGCTTCGCGCATCCACTCACAGTCATGGCCACAACAGCAACGACAAGAATCAGCACAAGAAATCGACGTACTCGCACAGACTGAGTCATACGTGCCTCCCTAGACGGAATGGGCGCATGAGCGCCAAGTGTTCATGGAATGATGGAGATGAACAACGATGAAGTGCTCAGGCTGGACAACCACGACTCCGATGAAGACCGTGGAAGTATGCGAAGACCGGAAGGATCCTCTCCAATGAACCCGTGAAGCGCCATCAGAGAAGAGAATCCCCGGACCTCATCGGGCTCCAGCGTGAGGAAGACATCCTGACCAGGGACGGCGCTGTCGAGTTTGACGGCGACGTCACTATGTCTGGCTCTCAGCCACGTTGCCAGGAGCTGCCTCCGCGCGATATCGCCATTAAGCACGACGCGAAACGATGGCGCAGTGCCAAAGGCTGACACGCCCTCGGAGCCAACAAGCCCCTTCATAGTACTGTCCGCAACGCTGACCTCGGGATTCGGAGACATGAAGGCTCCTTGCGACGTGGCAGGTGACAGCCTGCGCGGCAACACGGCACCACCAGCATAGAGCACAGCTACGATGGCGACAGCCATGACGGGCGAGAGCCCGAGCCACAGGCCCTGAAGCAAGCGGCGGCGTGAGCGGTGCGAGCTGATGACAGCCGTGACCGAACTTGCCAGTGAGCGATCCATCGGGGCAAACAGCGCCGCTACCTCGCTGCGCAGCTCCGCAGAAAGATCGAGAGGCAGCTCGTTGTCGATCATCATCTTATTGGTTGTTCTCATGTCATGTGTCATCACTTGTCACCATCCCTAAGACGCGCTCAACGCCCCAAGGTTCCCGAAAGGAGTTCACGCAGTTCACCACGGGCACGAAAAACTCTGCTCTTGATCGTCCCCACTGGAACACCGAGCCTGACGGCCGCCTCTTCATAGCTCAGGCCGTCCAGATCGACGAGGGCAAAGGCTGCTCTGAACACAGGGTCGACCTTCTGCAGAGCGGCTTGAAGAGCGGACTTGACCTCTTCAACATCTGGACCATCGCTGGCAGTCTGGGGCGCCTCGACCGTCAACAGGTCAGCTTGAGCGTCGCCAGAACTCACAGGGTGCTGGGACCGTTTACGGGCAGCGTCGATCCCGGCATTGGTGGCAATGCGATAAAGGTATGACGAGAGCCGGGACTGTCCCCGGAACTTGGAGAGACTTCCGTACAGCTTCAGGAATGTGTCCTGTGTCACGTCATAGGCGAGATCACGATCGAAGGTCACACGAACAGCCACCGAGAAAACGAATCCCTCGTAGTAGCGCACGATGGCCTCGTACAGCTCGGTCCGCCCCGCCATGACCTGATCGATAGTCTGTGCAAGCTTCGGCATGTCTTCCATGCAGCCATTATACGAATCTGGGTCACTCTGCATAGGAGCCAATGCCGGCCAGCTGCGGCGTAAGCACCGGTTTGACAGCTCTCAGCCTGCACATATAATAGGTTTGTGCCGAAGTGGCGGAACTGGCAGACGCAGCAGACTCAAAATCTGCCGGGGTAACACCCGTGTGGGTTCAATTCCCTCCTTCGGCACCATTCCAGTGAAAGCAGTTCTGCACATCCCCCTTGACAAAAATTCCATGGTTTACTATAATCACTGTAATAGTATTCTTAGTATTTCTAACATTAGGAGGCAAGCAATGGGGGGAGACAGACAAGAATCACAGCATTCATCGTATGACCTCAACCGGCTGCGCATCTACAACGGCCTCATGGGTCTTCTGCACCTTGGACAGGCAATCTTCATCGTCATTCTCGGCTGGGGGAAGGGACTGACAGTACCCATCACGACCGACTACCTCAAGGCGGGCGGGCCAGGAGGAATGCCCGTCCCTACTCCGGCAACGCTTGGCACCTTTCGACTGGGTCCGGCAATTTCCGTGTTTCTCCTGCTGTCGGCGATCGCCCACTTTGTAACCATCCTTCCCGGTGTGTTTGAATGGTACAAGGCAAACCTGCGGCATGGCATCAACTACATCCGATGGTATGAGTACGCATTGAGCTCGTCCGTCATGATCGTCATCATCGCCGAATTGTCCGGCATGTACGACCTTTCCAGCGCCATCATGATCTTCTTCCTCAATGCAACCATGAACCTGTTCGGACTCATGATGGAACTGCACAACCAGACGACAGCGCGGACGAACTGGACATCGTTCATCTTCGGTTCCATCGTCGGCCTGGTCCCCTGGGTCGTCATCTGCATGTACTTCTTCAGTGCTGCAGCCAGCGCAACAGGGACAATCCCCACCTTCGTCTACTACATCCTTGGCACTATCTTCGTCTTCTTCAATTGCTTCGCCATCAACATGGTCTTGCAGTACCGGAAGGTTGGGAAGTGGCGTGACTACATCTTCGGCGAACGCGTGTATGTCCTGCTCTCACTCGTCGCCAAGTCAGCGCTTGCCTGGCAGATCTTCTTCGGTGCGGTGGCTCGCAAGTAGACCGACACTCCACTCTCGCAATGTGATGAACGCCCAGGCATCTGCCTGGGCGTCTTCGGATTTCAGCTTCACACAGGGACTCAGTCTGAGATCCGTCCCCGTTTCACCAGGTCATCCGCGACGGAGCCCAGACCGATCTCGCGCAACCTCTCGGCTGTCGGTAGTCCATTCTGGTCCCAGTGGTACGCCTGGTAGTAGCCGTCAAGGAGCTGGTCCACCATCTCCTGCGTCACGCGAGCGCCCTTCGTGGGCCCATCGGGCATCTCCTCATACATTTTCGCCGGCGGCTGGTCCCAGGCACGTCCAAACCCATCGACCTCACGGGTCCAGAACGCTCGCGTCAGGTTCCACACCTTCTCACTGAAGGCGAACAGCCC
>DASVKR010000103.1:0-5907 GCA_036385275.1 Candidatus Cryosericum sp.
GTGTTCGTCGTGCTCCTGCTGACCAGCATCATCGCCACCTCGGTCGCCGCCATGGGCCTCGCGTTGCGCGAGGCCCAGCGCAGCAGCAGGCAAGAGGAACTGCGCAAGATGGGGTGCGACGTCGTGGATGTCCTGTGTGCCAGTCGAGTAATCACGGAGGCACAGGCGAAAACCAGTCTTGCCATGTATCGATCGGTAGGGCTGAGTCCTTCATTCACGGCGGGTACGTCACCGACGGACATGATGGACATCATGATGAAGGGGTTCCTCCAGGCCAGAGAGTTTCCGTTTGCGATAACTCCTCCCGTCAACGATCCTGCCAACAAAGGGGTCGGCGGGGCAACGTCGGTGTTCTCTGCGATGGACTTCGCAGCTATGCGGCGCATCCCCGGTGTACGCGACCTGTGGCTCAAGACGTCCGGAACCTCGCTCCTGACGCTTTCCCTCAGCGGCAGACAGCAGATGGTCCCCAGTCTTCCGATGTCACCCGGTCAGCTGACTCTCTGGAACTTCACCATCGAGCGCGGGCGGGACTTCACCGTGTCTGATGGGCAGAATGATGTCATTATCGGGGGGACGCTGGCCGACCTCCTGTTCCCCGGCGAGGACCCGGTAAGGCAGACGTTCTCGGACGGGATGCGGACCTATCACGTCATTGGTGTGCTCGCCCTCAAAGAGGAGGCGCTGGCTTCCTCGAGTGGGTACCTCTCCCCATACAGTGACCCAAACTCTACCATCTTCCGCTACTCTCCTGCCGTCCCCGTCGGCCAGGAAAAGGACACGCCGATGATCCAGATCCTGGCGGAACCCGGTGCCGGCCCTGACATTGCCGAGGCGGTCCAGCGGATGTTTCGCTCCAAGGAGAACGCGGATACCATTGTGCAGGCCACCTCACGCAACGACATGGTCCCCAGTGTGGTTGGGATCACCGTGCGGACCAGAACTCTGTCTCTGCTGACCGGGTATGCCCTCCTCACTCTCATTGGGTGTCTCCTGGCTGTGGCAGTGTCTCTGTATACCGAGTTCGCCACCCGGGTCCGGTCCGTGGCCGTCCGGCGCGCGCTGGGCACTCCGCGTCGTTCAGTGACCCTGGGGTTCATGGCAGAGGCATGCTCAATGGCTATAGCCGCCTGGGGGGTTTCCAGCCTCACTCTCCTTGCCTTGGCACGTCCATGGACACGAATGCTGCAGACGATGCTCCAGAGCGGCGCCGTCGATATCATCAACGAGAGTCGCTCGGCAGCGGTCACCAGTATGGGACCTGGCTACCTGGATCTCTCCCTGCGCCTTTCTCCGCTTGCCTTCCTGGCATCCCTCGTGCTGCTTCTGGTCATTGCCATCCTGTCCTCCCTCATCCCTGCACGGGGCATCTCCCATATCAACCCCGGTACCGGCATCCGGTTCCGTGGCGGGGTCCGCTCACGCTTCGACGCCCTGAAGCTGGACCTGTGGGGCTCTCTGGCGGTCGCCCTGTGCCTGCTGTTCGCCCTGCTCCCCTTGTCCGAGCTGTCCTTCGGTCTTAAGCGCGACCGCGAGTTTGCCTTGCTCCTCGGACGCAATGTGGCCCGCATCAGTACCTCCTCTAGCACGCCGGTCACCCCCGAACAGCTGCAGCAGATCAAGGATCGCTTGCGGCAAGCCGGCTACCCGATAGCCGAGCTCAAGAATACAGAGATCTTCTGGACCAGCGCGGAGGGGGACCCGCATCAGTGGATCAGGGTCGTGTCCGGCGATGCCTCCCTACCCTCCTTCTACGGACTCACGCTCACCCAGGGGACCGGCATGGGGACGTCGCCGGAGGCAGCAGATCTCGAGGCGGTCGTGGGTGCTGACGTCTGGAAGATGCTCCACGAGACCCCCAACCAGGGAGAAGGCAACCTGGGTTCCACCTTCCTGAGCAGCGGCGCGGTCCGGATCGTGGGCCAGTTTGACGTTACCGACAGTTCTACCATGAACCGTACCCTCTTCACGACCCTCGATACACGGACCAGCATGTGGGTAGGAAGTACCAAGAGCATCACTCTGCTCGTTGCAGGGGTCCGGCCAGGCGTGCTGCAGAGTGTCGAGGACATAGTGCGTTCCTGTGTCTCCCCCGCTGTCTTTGCCTCCCTGGGATTTCTTGATGGAGGCGCCCTGGTGGACGCCATCGATGCATCGACCCAGGCACTTGCCGGGTTCCTCATGCTCTTTGCAGCCTTCGGGCTCCTGGAGGGCTTTGTTGTCTTTGCCAATCAACTCTACCTGTATGCCCAGCTCAAGAGGCGGGATACGGCCATTCGCAAGGCTCTTGGGTCGTCGCAAGCCCAGCTCACGCGGCTCCACCTGACCCACAACGTCCTGGTCGCCGGCATCTCGGTCATCATCGGAACGCTCCTGATAATGGTGGTAGCGGTTGCGACTGAGCGACCGTCGTTTGCCCTCACGTCGACGTCACTCCCGTGGCTGGTGGGCACCTGCCTGCTTGCCTTCATCGTATCACTCGTCGCTGCCCGAAACCAGGCTCGGCGTTCGCGGAGTGTCGTTCCCTCCCGCGAACTGAGAAACCTCTAGGAAGGAGGAATAACCCATGATCCAACTGACCAACATCCAGAAAGTGTATGACGGTACACGCGTGAAGGTCCGGGCACTACAAGGAGTGGATCTGACGCTCGAGAACGGTGACTACGTTTCCATCCGCGGACGGTCGGGATCTGGCAAGACCACGCTGCTCAACGTCGTGGGTACACTGGACACGCCGACAGACGGCAAGGTCCTGTATGATGCGATCGACCCGTTCAAGTTCAACGACGCCGAACTGTCCCGGTTCCGCAATCACAAGATTGGCTTCGTGTTCCAGGAGTTTGAACTGCTGCCGGAGTTGACGGTCCTGGACAATGTGGCGCTCGTCCCCCGTATCGGAGGGGTGAAGAGGAAAGAGGCGCAGCGGATGGCTGCAGCCGTCCTGGAACAGGTCGGTATACAGGATCGCATGCAGCACTATCCATCCGAACTCTCCGGTGGCGAGAAGCAGCGGGTCGCAGTGGCACGCGCAATCGTCAACGACCCAGAAATTATCCTGTGCGACGAACCCACCGGCGAACTGGACGAAGCCAATGTGACCGCCGTCATGCAGGTGCTGGACGACCTCAACCGCTCGGGCAAGACTCTCCTGGTGGTTACGCACTCCGACGAGGTGGCGGAACATGCGCACCGACGCATGTACATGGTGGACGGAGTCCTGCATGAGGCCTCGTAGACGAGGGATCATCCTGATCGCGGCAGCCGTTGTGGGCGCGGCAGCCGTCATTGCTGTCATCCTGACGGCTCACTTATCGGGGGTGGAGCGTTCTGCACTGGCGACAGCACGCTCGCAGCTCGAACAGGAACAAGCGGTGGCCTTGAACCCAGGCGACACGTTCCCTCTTGACAGCCTTCCGAGCACAGCAAATGGAGCTGCGATCCAGTTGCGTGGCACTCAGACGTGCTGCATCATTGCGGCCCCGGGTTGCGCTTCGTGCTCTGAGTATGCAGTGGTGGCCGAAGGACTGGGTGTGGCATATCCGGGTATTCAGTTTGTCCTCCTGATGGTGGGGACAGATGGAAGTGGTGTCGTCGCTGGACCGCACATGCGGTTGGCAGTCGACCAGGACAGGACTGCTGTTGGCAAGCTGAGCGATCATGATGCCGTTGCCCCGGCGGTCTTCCTCATCAGGACGGATGGCACGATTGCATGGAAGGCGATTGGTGTCAAGCTGCAGCTGGTATGGAACGAGTTGAACGAGGCGCTGGGCCGGTTTAGTCGCTCTCAATCAGGGGTGCTCCCGGGTAGTGAAGTGACACCGAAGGTGGGCGAGAAGCTGGCGTCCGCCCTGTGTGTGGGGACCTCTGTAGCTCCTGTCTCCGCGAAAAGAGATACCGTCTTTCTGCTGTCCCATTCGACCTATCTGAGCGCAGACAGCATGAAGCTGCAGGCAGACCTGCTTGCACAGCTGAGCGATGTGGCTGACCCCGTCCTTGTGGCGTCTATCTATGACGAAGCGCGCTGGCGCGCCGCCCTCGACTACCACGTTCTGTACAGCTCGACATCTACACAGATCATGACACAGAACATGCGCCTGGTCCCTTCCATCAACCGGGGTGAGGTGGCCAAACTCGAGGAGTACGTCGACCAGCACCATCTCGGCGTCACGGTCACCCCCGATACATGCTGGTCCTATGTGTTGACATACGGACAGTCATCCTCCACGAGTCTGATCGTCGTGGCTCCGGACCGCACCGTGAAGGCGGTGATCCCGTACAGCCTTACGGGTTCATCCGCAGACAGGACGCTCGCCCACTACGTGAGGAGCATCGTCGGTCATTGATGAAGAGGAGCGGGCTGAGGGGGAATGATGTGGCGGAGGTTTGTCCAGAGTGAGACTGGACACGAGAACTTACAGTGGAGGTACAACATGAGCACAAGAGCACGTCTTGCAGTGGTATTGGTCATGCTTATCGGTGTCTCAGCCGGGTGTGCACCAAAGACCCCGGTGACTGAGAATCCCGGCACGAGCGTTGAAATCAGTGCGATGGTGAAGGCCAATGCCGAATCGCCGGGATATGATGTCTACGATACGGTCCTGGTGTCGTGGAACGTGAGTCAGAACAGGCTGGCGAGCACCAGTGCGTCCATCCTTCACGTGAACGACAAGAGCAGTGGATATGGACTGCATTGGTCTGCTGGGACACCTCTCCTTGCCGTCCAGCACTGGGGTCGGGAAGGAACATCAACGGAGGCGACGGCGCTCCTCACGGTGATGTCGGACGATGCCCAGCTCCTCGTGCCACCGAAGGAGATACGGTATTCCCACCAAGCAGGAGACTCTGTTTGCCGATGGTACGCGCCGGAAGAGCACACTTTCGTCGCGGCTCCAAGGGAGCTCAATGCGACTCCGCAGAAGACATTGAACGGCAAGACCATCACGGTCACAGAGTATCCTCTGACAGCCGGGTCCAGCACGCGGACACTGACCGTTCCGGTTCCGGCCGGTCTGACGCAAGTTATTGTCGTGTACGGTAGTGGAAGCCTTGACGGCGGATTCGCCCTTGCTGTCTCTCCCAGCCCTGCCGTCACCAATGATGCAGGGTTCGATCTCTGGCTTATTCGTATGAGCGGTGGGAAGGGGACATGGGTGAAATGCAGCAATGCATCAGGCTTTGATGGCAATCTTGTGACGGACGCTGATGCAAGTTTCGCCCGGATCGGATCACTGCTCTATTTCACCCATGGGCATGGAAAGGTCTACTGCATCGATACAGCGGCGACCGTTCCTTCAGCGATCGTGCCCGAGAAGGTCAACGCGCTTCTCGATCAGCTCTATCAGCAAGGTCCGACGGACGCGGAGGGGCCGCTCCAGGCTTCGTTGGCGAGCGAGGGTGACCTGCTGATCATCGGATACCCAGATGCCGGCTGGAACGAGCTGTACTACGCGCTGAGTTCCTCTGGCGAGGTTCTGGGCCACCTCCGTGCCACCGAGGCGTCGGTGACGAGTTTCGATGCTCAGGATCGACAGGGTTTCTCCTTGCCGTTCAAGGGTATGCAGTGGACGGTTCTGTTCCCGTCGGTGGACTTGTTCGAGAGCACCATATAGGCGAACCAGATGGTTTCACGGGACGGTTGACCATGAGAAGGGCCGGTATTGTGCTTGTTGCAGTGCTCTGCCTCACCTTCCTTCTTCCTGGCTGCGCCGCGAAGACCACCGAAGTCTCTGACAATACCTCTGCTGCTCCTGTCCCGATCGCCGTCTTCCTCCGGCACTCGCCTGGAGGTTCATCGATATAGCTTCGAAGATCTCACCAATGCCCCGCTGCGTCACAGCCTTGATCTCCTCTACAACGTTCCCAAGGAAGACTGGTATGTGGTCCCTACCGTCTTCATCGGCAGGACGG
>DASVKR010000104.1:0-15453 GCA_036385275.1 Candidatus Cryosericum sp.
ATTTTTGTCATCTCTGCGAGGCCTGCTCCCTTTCCTCCGAGGATGGTCTTCATCTCCTTGCTGCCTTCTTCGAAATCGTAGACAAACTTCCGCTGGTCCATGGTTCCTCCTGTCAGGCCTAGGTTAGCTTGGAATAGTCGCAAACAAGCCCAAGTATATACTTCAGGTAGCACAAAAGCAATAAGCGTGCGCTTCGTACTCGTTCGTCGGTGGCCATAACGAGGATGCGGTCAAAGAAAGCCGTGACGGGAACGGCGAGTTCCTCGCATGTCCGGATGGCCTCTGGATACTTCCGTGCTGCCAGGAACTGAAGAATTCGCGGTGCAGCAGCCTCGGCCGCCCCTCTGAGCACGAGTTCCTCGGGATCCGTCAGCAGCAAGTCTGCAGGCAGACTCGTTGCAGCAGGAAGCCCCTTGGTGATGTTCTGTATCCTGCGATGGCTGTCCGCAAGGGTCACGAGTACGGCGTCGCCGGCCGCTTCATGCAGCGCCTGCATACGTTCGGGGATGGAACCCAGCTCGACGACTGGGAGATTTTCAAGCGGGGCATATTCCCTGGTCAGCTGTTTCTCCTTGAAATACTGAGTAATGCGCCCTTTCAGGTAGTCCAAGACTCTGCGCTGCAAGTCTTCAGGATGCGGCAGAGATCCAGTTGCCTGATACCTCTCGACCGCTTTCTTCACAAGAGTCTCCAGGTCCACAGACTCACGTGACTCGACGATTGTGCGGACAATGCCGTTGCCGGCACGCCGGAGGCCATAGGGATCTTCTGACCCGGAAGGGTTGAAGCCAATACCAAGGATGCCTGTGAGCGTGTCGACCTTGTCGATGACTCCGAGCAGTCGGCCGACTCTCGTTGCTGGAATGTCTTCCGAAGGAGAACGAGGCACATACTGCTCACGAATGGCGGATACAATGTCTGGTGAACCGCCGGCACGCGAGAGATAGACGCTGCCGATTTCTCCCTGGAGCGACGTATACTCCTTTACCATGCTGGTAGCGAGATCTGCTTTGGAGAGGTGGGCTGCAGCGACGAGCGTTGCTTTCTCTTCCGGCGTCATCGAAGAGTATGTGGTCGCGCACGCTGCCAGTTGCTCGAGTCGCAGAGTCTTGGTCGCCATGGTGCCGAGCTTGTCCATGAAAATCAGGGTATCCAGTCGGCCTACATATGCATCCAGAGGCTCGCGCATGTCTTCCTGGATGAAGAAGGCTGCGTCCAGAAGACGGGCATTGGCGACGCTTTCATTGCCTCGTCGCACGATGTCGATGAAGTCAGTAAGGCCGTTGCGCACACTCAGGAAGTGTGAAACAACGTTCCCATTCTGGTCGTACAGCAGGAAGGAATGCATCTGTTGCTGGAGCACAGAACAGACGACGCTTTCGGGGAGCTCGGTCGCTATTTTCGGGAGGTCTCCCAGGAAGACGGACGGGTATTCGATAAGGTTCACGACCTCGTCCAGGAGATCGCCCATATTGTCTCCGAGCTTGAAGCCAAGGGGCTTCAACAGCTTGTCTGCCTGTTTTTCGATCAGACGGCGGCGTTCGGCAGGGTCCACGATGACGAATGCTTCGCGTAGCCGTCGCATGTAGTCTTCCGGTGACGCCACTGTTATTGGTTTCGGCTTGCCGACGCGGAGGCCGAACGTTGTGTTCGAGCTCTGTACTCCGGCTATTTCCCAGTGAAGGACTTCGACGCCCAGCAGCGCGAGCAATCCGCGAATGGGGCGCGCAAACTGGAACCCGGACTCCTCCCAGTGCATCATCTTGGGGAAGGTGACTTCGTGGAGCAAACGAGAGAGAAAGACCTCGACGAGCTCAGAGGACTTCTGCCCCGCAAGCGTTTTCCGGGCGTAGACGTATGACTTGCCGGCGATGTCCACGGCGTAGGTGTCGGCGGGATCCACGCCCTGCCCCCTGCAGAAACCGAGCAGAGCCGGCGTGGGATTTCCCTGAGCGTCATAGCTCGACGCCCTGGCCGGTCCTTTTACTTCCATGGTTCGGGCGTCCGTCTGCTCCTTGACGTTCCTAGCTAGCACAACAAGCCGCCGTGGTGTGGAGAAGCCACGGACATCTCCATGCCCCACGAAGGACTCGTCGAGGTGTGTTGTGACGTGTTCGACCAGTTGCGCCCGAGCGTTGTCCACGAAACGTGCCGGAAGTTCCTCAGTCAAGATCTCGATCAGCAGGTCACTCATGGTTTTCGTTCTCCAGGTAGAGGTTCGCGCAGCCATACGCGAGACGGCGCACGCGGGCAAGATATGCCATACGCTGAGAAACCCCGACGGTGCCACGGGCGTCAAGGATGTTGAACGTATGTGAGCATTTCAGGAGGTACTCGTAGGCAGGAGTGATGAG
Source organism: Candidatus Cryosericum sp. (assembly GCA_036385275.1). Taxonomy (GTDB): domain Bacteria; phylum Caldisericota; class Caldisericia; order Cryosericales; family Cryosericaceae; genus Cryosericum. The sequence goes on from DASVKR010000104.1 coordinate 2,355, forward strand.
TTTCTTGTCGATCATGCGCTGAGACTCCTTTTCGCAGAGGTCGAACATCGTGACAAGTGCCTCGATATCGGCTTGCTCAAACGAGTAGATACTGTTTTCCCGCTCGGCCTGCTGTCGCAAGTCTCCATAGGTGACGCCATCGTGCCATTCCAGTTCGTAGACGTTCTTTTTCTCCTGAACGAACATGGCGAGCCGTTCGAGACCATACGTTATCTCGACTGCCACAACGGGGACTTCCTGGCCGCCTGCCTGCTGGAAGTACGTGAACTGCGTTACTTCCATGCCGTCGAGCCAGACTTCCCAGCCGATGCCCGCGGCCCCGAGTACTGGCGTCTCCCAGTTGTCCTCGACAAACCGGATGTCGTGTTCGGCCGGCTTGAGACCGAGCAGGTAGAGGCTTCTCAGGTACGTGTCCTGGACGTCGGTGGTGGGAGGCTTGACGATGACCTGCAACTGGTGATGCATGTAAAGACGGTTGGGGTTCTCGCCGTACCGACCGTCTGCTGGACGCCGTGACGGTTGTACGTAGACGGCTTTCCAGGGTTTGCGCCCCAGGACTCGCAGGAATGTGTATGGGCTCAGCGTACCCGCCCCTACTTCCTGGTCATACGGGAACAAGCGCGTGCAGCCTTCGTCTTCCCAGAAGCGCTCCAGCTTGGAAACCATTTCTTCAAAGTTCATGGCATGACTCCTTTGGTTCTTCTCTTGTGTCGATGTGAAACAGTGTAGCAGCGTTCTGCGCGAACTGCTCGAAGGCTTGTGTGACGGCCAGTTTGCCGGCAGCAGACCTCAGCAGTCGCAGCGTCAGTGCAATACCCATGAGCGTACGGCGTGCATCAATGCTACCTTCTCCGGTCCGAAGAAAACCGACGAGCTCCGGAGAGAGGACGACATCTGTTTCGGTTGCCGCGCAGGGGGAACAATGGAAGGCATTGTCTCTCATGGAGAAGTGTACATTCTTGTCGAGTGCGGCTCCGCACCGTTCACAATGCAGAGAACTGATACCGAAACCGAGTTCAGTGAGGACATCAAGGGTGAACTGCAGGAAGACTCTGTCCTCCTCGGCAGCATTCGCCGCGATGTTGAGCCTCGACAGAGCCGTAACGTACGCGGCAAACAGGCCTGGTTCCTCCGAGGATGGCTCAAGAACGCATTCTGCCAGCTGATTCATTACCATGCCTTTCAGCGACCTCGACAGAGACGATAGAACACCGGTGTAGACCACTCGTTCCTCCGAACTGACCACTGTCAGGAAGTGGGAACGGTCGTACAGACGGAGATAGAGGAGCGAGAAAGGTTCGAACGAGGTTGACCACTTCGCGTCCGGAACTGCTGTCCCTCGAGCAACAGCAGTCACTTTGCCCAGTTCTCTGGAGAAGAGCACCAGGCGTTTGTCCTTTTCTCCTACTCTCGAAGCATTGAGAATGGAGGCGAGCGTCCAGTGATAGACCATTGAGTGCTACTGCTGTGCCTCCGCAAGAATGGCGGCAGAAGCAGAAACCCCGAGGCGGGTCGCCCCCGCATTGAGCATAGCGATGGCAGTGTGAAGATCGCGGATACCTCCTGCGGCCTTCACGCCGATGAGAGCTCCCACGACCTCGCGCATCAGCCTGACATCGTCTTCTGTAGCGCCTGTCTTGCTGAAACCGGTGCTCGTCTTGACAAACCTTGCTCCGGCCGAGACGGCGATGGCACATGCCGCCCGCTTCTCCTCATCGGTAAGCAGGCATGTCTCGATAATGACCTTCACGAGAGCGTCTCCGGCCGATTCGACAACCGCCGTGATGTCCTGTGCAACTCCGCGGTAGTTTTTTTCCTTGAGCCATCCGATCTGAATGACTGTGTCGATCTCCGACGCTCCCTGACGGATGGCCAACTCAGTCTCCCGCGCCTTGGCAGCCGATAGAGACGCGCCAAGCGGAAAGCCCACGACAGATGCCACGCGCACGTTAGATCCATTCAGGGCGGCAGAGGCGGTCTCAACCATGGACGAGTTGATGCATACCGCCACCGTTCCGAGTTGTACTGCTTCGGCACACAGTCGCTCGATGTCGGCGCACGTTGCCTCGGGCCTGAGGAGAGTGTGATCCATAAAACTGGCAAGTTCCTTCCTCGTAATCTGATCAGTATACATTGATCGCCTCCGAGTATCCTAGTTCTCCATATTATCGCGTTACTGCGCCAAAAATCAACGGTTTGCGGTGACTGAAAGCTTGACACCACTATACTTTGCACTACAATTATTGCACGATTAGCAGTCTTGTACTGAGAGTGCTAACATCCAGAGAGTTCAAGGCTGCATGCAGCCCATATGGCGAAAATTGACCGGAGAGCCTACATATGATAAATCGAAGCAGGTCCTATGTTGCTAGTGAGGAGCGAGGCACAGACAATGATGAGGCGAAAGATGTTCAATTCACCCCTGAGGTGCCATTGGATGTGGTTCCCGACCATGAAGAAGGTGATGGAGGGGAGGCGTTGAGAACGCTTGGGTCCAGAATACGGGAGTTGCAGCAAGAAGTAGAGCGCCTCAATAGCGCCGTACATGAGGAGCAGATGCTGCGCATCCGCGAACAGGCGACGCTTCAGCGTGACAAGAGTTCTTTTGAAGCCAGAACCAAGTTGGCGCTGTTTCTTGATCTGCTTGCGATCGTCGATAGTTTCGACCAACTCGTGAAGCATGGTGAAGGGACTCAGGACGATTCGAGCCTCCTCGTAGGCTCTCAAGCCGTTCTCAGGCAGCTGAATCAGTTTCTCGCCAGGAACGGCGTCCACAGGCTCGAAGGGCTCGAGGGCAATGCCTATGATTCGGCAACCTCCGAAATCGCCCGTGTCGTTACCGATTCTGGTGAGCCCGCCAATACCGTGGTAAGAGTCCTGCGTGATGGCTACAAACTAGGAGAGATGTTGCTGCGGCCGGCGATGGTGGATGTCGCCTCGGAACCGCAGGTAACCGTTGAGAGCAATGACGCTGGCGAAGACTGATCAGGTTGTTGAGAAGTATTCTAACTAAGGAGGTTTATCGAACATGGAAGAGAAGATTATTGGTATTGATCTTGGAACTTCGAATTCTGCAGCAGCTGTCATGGTCGGCGGCAAGCCGACGATCGTGCCGGCGGCGGAAGGTGTCAGTATTGGAGGAAAGGCTGTTCCGTCCTACGTCGCGTTCACCAAAGATGGGCAGGTGCTCGTAGGAGAGCCGGCGCGCCGCCAGGCAGCTCTGAACCCCGAGACGACGATTCAGGCCATCAAGCGAAAGATGGGAACCGACTACACGGTCAGCATGTTCGGCAAGACCTACACGCCGCAGCAGATCAGTGGATTCATCCTTCGCAAGATCAAGAATGACGCGGAGGCTTTCCTTGGGCAGAAGGTATCCAAGGCGGTCATTACTGTACCCGCATACTTCAATGACGCACAGCGCCAGGCGACCAAGGATGCAGGCGAAATCGCGGGACTCGAGGTTGTTCGCCTCATCAATGAGCCAACTGCCGCAGCATTTGCCTACGGACTCGACAAGACAGAAGGTGAACATAAGATCCTGGTCTTCGACCTTGGTGGCGGTACGCTGGACGTGACCATTATGGAGTTCGGAGGAAACGTTTTCACTGTGAAGTCGACGTCGGGTGACACGCAGCTCGGTGGTACCGACATGGATAATGCTCTTTTGAACTACGTTGCCGAAGACTTCCACAGTCAGAACGGGATCGATCTGCGTGTCGACAAGATGGCGATGCAGCGCCTTCGTGAGGGCGTGGAGAAGGCCAAGGTCGAACTCTCGACGACCTTCGAGACGACCATCAACTTGCCCTTCATCACGGCAGACGCGAGTGGCCCGAAGCACCTGGTCATGCCCATTACCCGTGCCAAGCTCGAGTCTCTGGTCCAGCCCATTATCGACAGGTGCCGCGAGCCGATCAACCGTGCTGTTGCCGATGCCGCTCTTACCCCGCAGCAGATCGACAACATCATCCTCGTCGGTGGCCCGACCAGGATGCCGATTGTTCAGAAGTTTGTGGAGAGCTACTTTGGCAAGACCCCCGAGCGCGGCGTCGACCCTATGGAGTGTGTTGCCATGGGTGCTGCGATCCAGGGTGGCATCATGGGCGGCGAAGTCAAGAGCGGGATGGTCCTGGTCGATGTGACCCCCCTCACGCTCGGCATCGAAACGCTCGGCGGCGTCGTTACGGAGATGATCAAGCGCAATACCGCCGTACCTATCTCCAAGACCCAGACCTTTACCACAGCGAGTGACAGTCAGACGCAGGTCGAGATCCATGTTCTGCAGGGTGAGCGCCCCATGGCAAAAGACAACATGTCGCTGGGACGCTTCATCCTTGACGGAATTGCTCCCGCTCGCCGCGGTGAACCACAGATTGAGGTCAGCTACGACATCGACGCAAATGGTATCGTGCACGTCACTGCCAAGGACAAGGCTACTGGCAAGGAACAGCATATTACCATTGAGAATGCGACAAAACTGAAGGATGACGAGATCGAGCGGATGAAGCGCGAGGCGGAACAGTTCGCCGATCAGGATAAGAGAGTCAAGGAAGAGGTTGAGCTCAAGAACCGCGCGGATCAGGTTGTGTTCAGTGGACGCAAGACACTGACAGAGAATGCCGCCAAGATCTCTCCCGATGTCAAGGCAGAAGCAGAGAAGAAGCTCACTGAACTCGAGGACCTGGTACGTGACAACAAGACCTCGGACATCGAAGCGAAGATCGACGAAGTGAACACTGCGTTCTCCAAGGTTACCGAGGACTTGCAGCATGAGGCTGGCGAGCAGGGACCGGCAGCTGCTCAGGAGAATCAATCTGAGGCTCAGCAGCCCCCGCAGGACGGACAAACCGTCGAGGGTCAGGGGACTCCGAAGCAATAAGAACGGCAATTCAAGTCAAGCGCTAATTTCTGAGCGGAGGTCGATGTGGCAACTGATCGAGACTACTATGATGTCATGGGAGTGTCCAGGGGGGCCTCCCAGGATGACATCAAGAAGGCCTATCGTGAATTGGTCAAAAAGTACCATCCCGACCTCCACAAGGATGATCCCCAAGCACCCACGCAGATGTCAGACGTCAATGAGGCGTACGATACGCTGAGCGATCCTGCGAAGCGACAGCAGTATGATACTTATGGCAAGACAGGCCCCACTGGTTTCCCGGGTGCGAGCCAGACTTGGGCTCCTCAGGGCGGCAGTTCCGGCGAGACGTTCGGGGGCTTTGACATTGGAGACCTCTTTGGCAGTTTCATGGGAGGGTTCGGTCGTCAGCAGACCGAGGAGACGCCACGTGGACGGGACCTCAGCGTCAGCATGACTCTTACGCTGGGACAGGCTGTCTTCGGTGTCAAGGAAGAGATCCAGGTCAGACGGTACGATACGTGTGTGACCTGCCACGGCACGGGAGCAGCCTCAGGCACGTCTCCCAAGGTGTGCCCCACCTGCAACGGCAAGGGCGAGGTCCGTCAAGTTCAAGACACCATCTTCGGGCGGGTCGTGACTGCCGGGGTTTGTCCTACGTGCCGTGGCGAAGGCAGGGTCATAGAGACGCCATGCCCAGCCTGCAAGGGTTCTGGTGTTACGAAGGCCGACAAGACTATCGAGGTGACGATCCCTGCAGGTGTCGACAGTGGGATGAAAGTACGTATCGCAGGACAAGGAGATGCCGGCAAGCATGGCGGTCAATCGGGCGACCTGTACCTCTTCATAACTGTCCAGCATGATTCCCGGTTCGAACGTCAAGGGAGTTCCCTGTATCACACGGTCCGGGTGTCGCCTGCCAAGGCGGTGCTCGGGACGACCATCGCGGTTCCGCTCGTGGAAGGCGGAACGGAAACCGTGACGATACCGGCTGGAAGTCAGCATGGGGCCGAAGTACGAATTCGTGGCAAAGGAGCTCAGGTCGTCGGAGAACGACGCCGGGGAGACTACATCGTTCGTATCGAGATAGGGGTCCCCAGAACTCTCACAGTTGAGCAACGGAAGCTCTACAAGCAGCTTGCCGATATCGAGAAGTAGTCACGTTGAATCGCATATAATGCGGGCCGGGACTCTGCCGGCCCGTTTCTTCGTTGCCGACCCGGAATTCGTTCATTGCACAGGCGGTGCGTGGCGTGTATACTTGACGTTGGCAGTACTGAGCAGACGTGGACAGACTGACGGAGACGAGCGTGACAGAGCCAGAATTATCGATGTGGGAGACATAGTCGGTGTCAGCGAAACGGATGAGGGACACAGTTGGCGACTGTCCGGCTACTCGATGTCTCGAGGCCGCTCTTGTTTCCAACAGGCTGGCACATGCATATCTTCTCGTGGGAAGAGACGAGGGCGCCAAGCTTGCGTTGGCGGCAGCTCTTGCCAAGGCGGGCAACTGCCGGGGTGACCATGATTCGGGGGAATTCTGTGACACTTGTCCATCGTGCCGACAGGTGGACGCAGGGGGTTCCGCAAACATCAGGATTTTTGGAGACTCAGGCGTCCTCAAAATTGAGACCGTCGACCAATTTATCTCGTATGCGTCGGTCAAGACCGCGACGGGGTGCCTGAAGGTGAGCGTTGTCCGCGGAGTGGACTTTTTCACAGATGTTGCGGCCGACCGAGTTCTCAAGACCCTTGAAGAACCGGTTTCGGGTAATGTTTTCCTTTTGCTCTCTCAGAACAGCAGGCGTGTCTTGCCCACGGTTCGATCGCGGGTCCAGATCATGAAGGTCGAGCAGAGTACTCAGGAGGCCGCGGATCTCCAGGACGCGGCCTCTGCAACTGGCGAGGACGCCTGCCTTCAGCTCCTGCTGGAATTCGCCAAGGCGAACGTGGGACTCTCCGAGACCGTCGGCCGCGTCATCGGCACGGGCAATCCGAGTATTCTTCGCGACAACGCGACGGCGGGTTTGCAGACGATCGCACTTTTCATGAACAGCGTTCTGCGGGCAAGGGGAAAGGTTCCCCCTCTCGCAGGAATATCACTCTCTACCGAACCTGAACTGGCCCGTGTGAATTTCGTGCTGGACGAATCCAGGGTTGGGCTCTTTCTCGACCATCTGGGGGAGCGCCTGAAGCACATAGAACAGAACGTGAACCCTGAACTTGTCCTGACAAACGCCTTGCTGGAACTGAGGAGAATGACCACTCATGAATGATCCCACTTATATGTTGCCGGCGAGTTGCTCCTCGCTACGCTATCTGAGCGCTCGCTCAGCCAAGTCGTACCAGACGTACATGGTCGAAATCAGCGATAATGTTGCCTTGCTCCCTGGTGACGAGGTTCTTGCAATTGGCAGTGACAAGGAGCTGATGCACGTCATCATCGGCTATCCGAGGCACGATACATCGGGCAAGAAGCGGGCTGCGGGCAGCCTCAAGTACGTCCGCAAACTTGCTCCGAGTGACGTCGAGCGTCTTGAGGAGAATCAGCGAAAACAGGACGCAGCGGTAATTCTGTGCAAGGAGCAGGTACGAGCGACAAAACTCCCAATCCATCTCGTGAACTGTGAGCTTTCGTTTTCGGGCAAACAGTATGTGTTCTATTTCACCGCCGAGACCCGTGTCGACTTCCGGGCCCTTGTGTCCACTCTATCCCGGTCGCTGAAGGCTAAGGTGCAGATGTGGCAAATCGGCTCCCGCGATGAAACCCGTTTCTTTGCCACGGTGGGCATGTGTGGGCGCGAGCTGTGCTGCAACTGTTTCCTCAAGGAGATCAAGCCAGTCAGTCTCAAGTGCGCACGAGTGCAGAACCTGAGCTTGAACCCCAACAAGATAACGGGCGTCTGTGGCAAGTTGATGTGCTGCCTCAGATACGAGACCTATGAGTACACCGACGCGTCAGGACTTGACGTCAAGAAGAAACCCAAGGAAGGAGCCACCCAGTAGTGGACATGGCTCGAATGTCACAGGATTCCGCAGTGCAACCAGGATGGCCGTTGCTGTTGCGATTCCAGGGGCCTGGCTAGTGGTTGGATTCTGTTCATGAGCGTCGTGGTCGGAATGAGCGGAGGGGTAGACTCTGCTGTCTCTGCATTGCTCCTGAAAGAGCTTGGTGAACATGTTATCGGGGTCACTCTGCACTTCTCTCAGCACAGTGCCTGCTGTGACATTGGCTCCACGCGGCGGGCGAAGGCCCAGTGCGAGTACCTTGGAATTGCTTGGCATAATGTCGACGTGAAAGACACCTTCGACTGCCAGGTCGTCCAGCCGTTCTGGCAGGCGGTAGCCGGAGGGGCCACCCCAAATCCTTGTGTGCTCTGCAACGAACACGTCAAGTGGCAAGGACTGCTTGATGTAGCCGATGAGTTGCATGCCGACCTTGTCGCGAGTGGTCACTATGCGGGAATCGTCCACAGCGAGGATGGGGACCAGATCTGCCGCGGCAGGGACCAGGCGAAGGACCAATCGTATTTCCTGTACCGACTTTCGGCAGAACAGCGTCGGAGAGCCCTCTTCCCTCTCGCGGGGCGCGTCAAGAGCGACGTGATGGCATTGGCTTCGCGATGGTTCAGCCCTGATCTCCTGGCAAGTCGGGAGAGTCAAGATTTGTGCTTTGTAGAAGGCCTGGTCAGCGAAGAGATCCGTCGTCGCTTGCCATGCATGCCCGGAGACATGGTCCTGACGGATGGAACCGTCATCGGGACGCACCAGGGGCTGACGTCATATACGGTCGGTCAGCGGTCGGGCCTCGGCATCAGTGCCGCAACACGGCTCTATGTCGTGGAGAAGCGACAGGCCACAAACCAGCTGGTCGTCGGACAACGGAGTGCATGCATGAGGGATGCGTTTGAAGCCGTCGATCTGAAATGGCAACACATTCCCACCGGCAAATTGCTACACTTCAGCGCAGATGTCGTGGCACGATACAGGTCAGAGCCAGTCAAAGGCTGTATCGACAGGGTTTCTGAGGATAAGGTCTCCATTCATCTGGCCGATTCGTTGTTTGCAGTCACTCCGGGACAAGCGGTTGTCTTCTACGACAGTCGATGTATAGTTGGCGGAGGAACGATAGTCTAGGACTTGTTCTTGACGTTCTTGTGCGAATTGTGGTAAAAAGTGGGAAATTGTGGTATACTTACGCCATGAACAAGGAGAACTGTTTCATCGGCGAATACCGCTACTCCGTGGACGACAAGGGACGAACGATGTTCCCTGCCCACTACCGGTGCGACACCGGCTCTCCCTACGTTCTCACCAAGGGCATGGATCGATGCCTTTACCTGTTTGATGACAGAGTGTGGACCTCAATCATCGAACGGTTCTATGGTGACCTCATCCCTGTCTCATCCGACAATCGGGCCTTTGTCCGCATTCTATTCAGCGGAGCTGCAACGGTTGAACTCGACAAGATTGGTCGTATTTCGATACCTCAACACCTTCGTGAGTATGCTTCACTTGACAAAGAGGTCGTATTCGCCGGTGCCTTGACGCACCTGGAGATCTGGGACGTTCATATCTGGGATACCTATCGGTCTAAAGCGGAGAAGGTTTTCGAACAGAATATTGGAGCTTTGCAAGCCAGATGAGTGAGTTTGCACATACCCCGGTCCTCTTGGACGAGGTCACGACATACCTGCAGATTCGACCACACGGAACCTATCTTGATTGCACGACAGGTGAAGGCGGACACGCATATGAGGTTGGGCGCCAACTTTCCAGCGAAGGGACGCTTTTCATGATGGACGTCGATGCAGTGGTTCTTGCCATTGCCCGCGAGCGGCTGAAAGATACTGCCGCCCGCAAGGTTATCACCCGCGGAAACTTTCGGGACATGACGCGGTTGTTGAAGGATTATCCGGACACACGATTCGACGGAATCCTGATGGATCTGGGTTTTTCTTCAGAGCAACTCACGGGCACAGGTAGGGGGTTTTCGTTCAGCCATGACCAACCACTGGACATGCGACTGGACGATGATCTCAAGGTCACTGCCAGGAATATCGTGAACTCGTTTCCAGAGGAAGACATCGCCGACATCTTGTGGAAGTACGGCGAGGAGGGAAGGTCGCGTCAGGTTGCTCGCGCGATCGTGCGCCGTCGGCAACGAGCGCCGATCGAGACGACGAGTGAATTGGCGGAGACAGTAGCCGCTGTCTTTCCTTCCAGGCACGCCCGAATACATCCTGCTACCAAGTCCTTTCAAGCTCTGCGCATATATGTCAACGATGAGCTCAATGCTCTCGAGAATGGTCTCAAGTCCGCAGCATCGCTCTTGAATCTGAACGGAAGACTCCTGGTCATTAGTTACCATTCGCTCGAAGATAGAATTGTGAAGAGAAGCTACCTGGCTCTCTGCGAGAATCCGGTCTCGGGGGAGCCAGGATTTCGTCTGGTCAACAAGAAGGTCGTTCGGCCTACGGACTCAGAAGTTGCGACAAACAGACGCTCTCGCAGTGCCAAATTGCGAGTGCTGGAAAGGGTCTAGCCATGAGTATTGCAGTCAGAGGCAACTATACAACAGTCCGCCGCCCTGCGGCGACAGTTCGCGTCTCAGTTGCGGCAAGAATTGCCGCACGTCGGTACATTGTTCTGGGCGTGACGGTCGTCGGTCTGCTGTGCGCCTATGGCTATGTGTACAGCACAACTCTCTTCTTGGAGCGTCAGGTGGAGTTGAACAGGACGGCCATTCAAGCACAGCTTCAGCAGCAGGAATCGCTGCTCGAACGCGACACAAAGCTCATTTCACCCGATCGGGTGCGAGCTGCCGCAGGCGCTGTGGGTATGGCAGCCAACAACACGGCGGTGATCGGCACACTGGACAGTATTCATTAACGGGAATACCTGCGTCAAGACCGTAGGGAATTGATGAAGAGAGGCGTCGCGTCTTTCAATGAGATGTTCAGACGACGTCTCGTCGTCATTTTCACAGTGTTCCTGGTCGCAGTGCTAGGAATTGAGTCACGGTTCGTCTATCTGCAAGTAGTGGCTCGCACGACGCTCGTCAACAAGGCCAACCAGCAGCTCGAGACCGACTCCATTCCTATCAAGGCAAAGCGGGGAATGATCCAGGATTCGACAGGGCGCGTACTAGCACAGGATGTGGCGACATGGTCCCTGGGCTTGTACATGAAGGAAGTCAAAGACCCTCACCTGACCGCGGCCAGCATCGCCCCCATCCTCAAGGCATCGGTGACGCAGCTGGAGAAGCAGATACGCAGTGCGTCGTCAAGCTTCATCTACCTGAAGAAGCAGGTCGGCGTCGTGGAATATGACGCACTGCGCCAACTCGACGTACCAGGAATCGTCCTGGACAAGGGCTATCGCCGGGTCTATCCGCTAGGAGCTCTCATGTCTTCCGTGGTCGGCATCACCGGCTCAGACAACCAGGGTTTGTCGGGAATCGAGTTCCAATACGACAAGGAACTTGGAGGCACGGACGGGCGGCATACCTACAGGGTCTCTGGGTCGAACCCCGGTGAACCCGCCGTCACGGAAGATGTTATCGAACCTATACCAGGCAAGAACATCGTGCTGACGATCGACTCGAACATCCAATATTTCGTGCAGCAAGCTCTCATGGACACTCTCAAGACATACGATGGCAAGCGGGCTACATGCACGATCCTGGATCCAAAGACCGATGCGGTCCTTGCGATGGTCGATGTGCCAGGCGTGGATCCCGAACACTGGCAGAACGCTTCCATGAACTCTCTCTCGGAGAAGGCAATCAGTGCCAATTATGAGCCCGGTTCTGTGTTCAAGGCAGCGACATCGGTTGCCGGTCTCGAGACAGGTACGATTACGCTGCAGAGTACGTTTTACAGCGGCGGCAGTCTTAAGGTCGCCGGCACGGTGATCCACGAAGTAAACGACTACTCATACGGAACCATGAACCTCTACCAAATGCTCGAACACTCCTCTAACGTCGGGTTCGCGCAGTTGAGCATGAAGATAGGGGTTACGCGCTTCCACGATTGCCTGAGCCGGTATGGTTTTGGCAAACCGACGGGCATCGATCTCCCGGGAGAGGAGTCCGGGATCTTGCTGCCGACGTCTCTCTGGTCAAAGACGACGCTTCCGACCATGGGATTTGGTCAGGGCGTGGCAGTGACGGCGATTCAGCTGGCCAACTTCTATGCTACGATCGCCAATGGAGGGCTGATGCAGCGTCCGTACGTCGTCGATCACATCGTCGATGCCTCGGGAGCGAGTCAGCGGACAGACACCCCGGGGGTCGTCGGTCAGTTGTTCAAGCCGGAGACGGCCAAGGTTCTTCTCGAGGGTCTCCATGGCGTTGTGCAGAAGAATATCGGTGTTTTCAGCGCGTATATCCCTGGCTATGAAGTTGCTGGGAAGACTGGCACTGCTCAGATAGCCGCTCCCGGGGGAGGATATCTGAATGACGGATCGTACGTATTCAGCTTCGCAGGAATCCTGACCGCGAACAACCCCAGGGTTGTCGTATTCCTCAGCGTCCACCAGACCCAGAAAGGACCTCGGACATCGTTTGCTGTAGCAGGGCCCACCTTCAAGAAGATTGCGCTGCAGTTGATACAGTATCTGAGGTTGAAACCATGAAATTTGCCGTCGAGGAACGGGAGCTAACTGAGCTCCTCCATATGCTGCCCCCTGGGTCCTGGGATCCCAAGCGTTCCTCGCTTGGCCACAAGACAATGATCAGCCTGGTTACGCCTGATTCGCGTGAATGCGGGCCGGGAACCATGTTCATCGCCATCTCTGGAACCAGGCTGGACGGCGCGTCCTACATCGCCAGCGCTGTCTGCGCCGGGGCGGCCTGTGTTGTGGCTGAAACTGACCATCCTGAGGTTCAGGATGTTCCGGTTCTCGTCGTTTCGAGTTGTCGTGAGTTCCTGAGTCTGATCTCGCAGGCATTTTTCAATTTCCCTGCTCGTCACATGAAGATGATCGGCATTACTGGAACGAGCGGCAAGACGAGTACGGCATACATCGTTCGTCGCCTTCTGCAGGGACTGGACATCGCGTGCGTCATGATCGGGACCACAGGCTATGTCATGCCTGATGGCGAGTTCTTTCCTCCTGACGCTCTGCCCGCCACAACGCCGGAAGCCTTTGCACTTAACTGGTATCTGGACCATGCGGTCCACCGCGGGGCACAGGTTGCCGTGCTCGAGGTTTCCTCGTTTGCGCTCGCTTTCG
>DASVKR010000105.1:0-9675 GCA_036385275.1 Candidatus Cryosericum sp.
GGTAGGACAGTAGCCTCTGGAGCTACCGATGATGGTTCGAATCCATCTTCCTCAGCCAAGTATGGCGCTGTAGAACAGTGGTTAGTTCGGGGGGCTCTCAATCCCCAAACAGGAGTTCAATTCTCCTCGGCGCTACCATGTATATAGATGACAAAATGACAAAGCGGATGGCTTGGTAGCCATCCGCTTTTCCTTCTACGACTGTCTCTTCCCGCGTCCGTGTTCAGTGCGAGAGCCGTTGGATGAACTTCCACGCACTGTCAACGACGCCATCCTTGTCATAGTCCATTGTCACGACATGAGCCGATCTCTCGAAAACAACCATCTCCTTGTCTGTGGATGTGGCATGCTCCATGATAAACGAACTACACTCGTGGGGAACGACATGATCGTGCGTTGAGCGCATGACAAGTAAGGGCTGGGCAATGAGTCTCAGGTCCTTGCGCGTGACTCCGAGCAGTTTCACCATCTCGTGAGCGCCTGCGGTCGGCGTCCTGTCGTACGCTGGTTCGATGACACCGGGTTCCATGATGTCAGACGCGATCGCCGGCGTCGACGCAATCAGATGCTTGAGGATGGGCAGAAAAGGCACACGCTTGTCGGTCATGAAGACAGGCGCGTTGACGGGGATGACACCGGCAATCTCTGGATGATGCTCTGCAAGATACAGGATAAGCGTCCCACCCATCGAGAGTCCAGTGACAAATACCTTGTCACACCGACTGGCCAGCAACTGATACGCCTGTTCCGCGTCACGAATCCAGTCTGTGTAGCGAACCTGGTTGACGTCCTGCCATCGGGTCCCGTGGCCTGTCAGGCGTGGAGCCTCAACGGAGAGCCCCTTCGCCGCGAGGTGTTCAGCATAGTAGCGAATACTTCCCACTGTCCCCGTGAATCCCTGCATGACGAGACAACCAACGCTGTTCGCGCCGTTCGCGCTGAATGGTTTCCCTTCTTCACGAATGTCCATTTCCCACCTCCGTTTTGAACGTATGTCATGCACACCAATTTCATTATCGACAACCCGGACCTTCGTGCAATTGTGCGGATATTGCACCACGCCAGCCCGGATGCCGCCGCCTTCCGTCAGGTGTTCAGCGAACTGTCCTCTATTCCCAGTGAAGAGCATGCATCAAGATCGATGGCCGCTCGTAGACCCAGCGTGGCCCGCTGTATCCCGGCGTAGGCGATCATCGCACCATTGTCGGTACAATACTTCATCGCTGGGAAATAGACTCGGACATTCCCAGTCCTCGCGAAGCTGTCTCTCAATCGCTTGTTTGCAGCAACACCGCCTACGACGGTGAGAGTTCGGGGAGAGAGATCGCGGGCCGCCCGCAACGATTTGCCTGCAAGCTCACCGACGACCGCAGACTCAAAACTTGCCACGATGTCCGGGAGATGCGCTGCGAGCTCCTCCGATGTCAAGGACTTCACATAGTTGATGCCGGCAGTCTTGAGGCCGCTGAAACTGAACTCATACCCTTCGCGGCTGAACGTCACTCTCGGAAAAGAGTGGTACACAGGATCCCCGGTTGCGCCGATCTTCTGGATCACCGGCCCACCCGGGAAACCGAGTCCCAGATACTTGGCAAACTTGTCCAGCGCTTCTCCAGCCGCATCGTCACGCGTTGCCCCCAAAACTCGGTAATGGAGCCATCGGTCGACAAAGACCAACTCCGTGTGCCCTCCGGACACAATCAGCGCCAGCACCGGAAAATCGTCACTCGTCAGTGGCTGCAGGTCACTTCCCGGATCACGGAGGAATGACGCCATCACATGGCCTTCCAGGTGATTCACGGGAATCAGAGGCTTCCCACTGGCATATGCCAGACCCTTTGCCGTTTCTACACCTACAAGAAGAGAACCGATCAACCCAGGCCCGTAGGTGACGGCAATCCCGTCCACGTCCCTGATCCGCATGCCTGCCTGAAGAAGAGCTTCATCTACAGAGGCGATAATCGTCGCGGTATGCCTGCGAGAAGCAATTTCCGGAACAATGCCGTCATACTTCCGATGGAACGAATCCTGACTCGAGACGACCGACGACAGGACCAGCCCGGTATCGTCTACAACAGCTGCAGCCGTGTCGTCGCAGGACGTCTCAATCCCCAGTATGCGCACTGCGTAGCTCCTTTGTCATGAGCAGGCCGTCTTCCATGTTGTCAGGATAGTACATCGGTCGCAGACCCGTCACTCCAAAACCCAGCCCCTCATAGAGCTTCTCAGCTGCGACATTGGACCTCCGGACTTCAAGGAAAGCGCTCTCCATCTTGAGATCCCGTGCCAGGTCGAGCAGAAACAGGACAAGATGCTTTGCCACACCACATCCACGAGCAGAAGGGTGCGTGGCGACATTGACGATGTGCAGCTTTCCTTCCTTGAACCAGCCGCCGATGAATCCGACGATGCGTTTGTCGACCATAGCGACGAAATACTTTGCATCTGCATTGAAGGTAATGTCCACGAAAAAGGTCTCTTTTGGCCAAGGCGCCGCATAGGACGCTTCCTCGATCGCCCAGATAGCCTTGAGGTCCCGGACACTCGCCGCCCGGACGATGATTGATGGCGCGGACGTCACAACGCCACCTTCGGGTGATCGAACAGTTCCTCCGTGCTGCGGAGGTACAGCGGCTCGAGCGTGAACGGGTCTTCACTCCGAGCGCCGACCGAAGCCGCAAGGATGCCGGCGCAGCTCGGATACACGTCGAATGACCACACCACGTTCTCTCGTTGGCGCGAGCGCTGGTTCTCCGGGACTGCCGAAGGCGAGAAGGCACAGGCTGCAAGTCCGCCCACATCACGGACAGTATCAAAGACTCCCGGCCCCATACACACTGCGTCCGCCTGACACACGATTGCTCCATCACGGACGGCAAACTCCTGCACATAGAACTCGTGACGACGAGCATCCAGAAGCGCCCACACAGGACCGCCACTTATTTGTGTTGTGCTCGTCAGAAAACCACTCCAGGCTACCGCTTCCAGCGTGGTGACGGAGAGCAGCGAGCAAGGAGCTGCATAGGCAATGGCCTTGGCAATGCTTGCGCCGACCCGCGACCCCGTAAAGGTCCCAGGACCCTTGACCAACACGATGCCCGTCACTTCATCGAGCGTGCATCCTGCCTCCACAAGTACATGGTCGACCGCAGCCACGACGGTGTTGGACGCAGTCGCCAACCGCAGTGAAGCCTGCGCCAGTACTTCATCTCCCCGCGCAACGCCAACGACACCAGAAACGGTGGCAGTGTTAATGAGAAGAAACGTCTGTCTCGACACCGAAACACCTCGCAATGATGGAAGGCTGGTAGAAATCGCGCAGAACAATACGTCTGACTTCTTCGTCCAGGACGTCGAAGTGGACCTCAATACGCTCGTACATGTCGAGGAATCTTCCGGACCGTTCAGCCCACTCGACTACCGTCACGCCGCGCTTGTCCAGTTCTTCCTCGAAACCCACTTCGACCAGTTGTCGAGGATCCTCGATGCGATAGAGATCAAAATGCCTCACCGGTTCCTTGCCCAGATAATTCCGCTCCAGGACGAAGGTGGGGCTGGCGATGCTTGCCCGATCGACGCCGAGCGCTTGCGCGAGCGCGCGTGTGAGAACCGTCTTGCCAGCGCCCAGGGGTCCAATGAGCCCAACCACCAGAGAATGACGGTTCCCCTGTGAAAGTGTCTCCAAGAGACAGCTCCCGAGCAGAATGCCAATGCCCTCAGTAGACTGGTGGCACCGACTCAGGAATGGTATCTCTATGTAGGTTTCGTAGGTCATGTCAGGGCAATTATCTTAGCAGGAACTCGGCTCTTGTACAACATTGATGTGGTATTCCGTTTGCTCCCCCGTCCACGGCTCAGAGGCACCGCGCCAGACCCCTCCAATACTTGACACCTCACCATGCCCTCCTATAATGACTTAGCACTCATACAAAGAGAGTGCTAATCCATCAAGATCTTCTAGTACAGGAGGTACGACAATATGGCAAAGCTGGTACCAATCGGTGATCACGTTGTCATTAAAGTTGAGACAGTCAAAGAGACCCTGAAGAGTGGCATTGTTCTGCCTGATACCGCCAAGGAAAAACCTCAGCAGGGCACCGTCATGGCAGTTGGGTCCGGCGTCATGCTGGACAACGGCACCAGGATTCCCCTTGAGGTCAAGGAAGGCGACAAGGTTTTCTATTCCAAGTACAGCGGCAACGAAATCAAACTCGACGACGAAGAGTATGTTGTGCTGTCTCAGCACGACATCCTCGCTATCGTCAAGTAAGGAGGAATGACCATGGATGCAAAGCAGATCATCTTCAATGAGGAAGCATACGAGAAGATCCGCACTGGCGTTGATAAGCTCGCCAATACGGTCAGGGTTACGCTAGGGCCAAAGGGCCGCCACGTTGCACTCGAGAAGAAGTTCGGTTCGCCGGTTCTGTCCGACGACGGCGTCAATATCGCCAAGGAAATCGAACTCCAGGATCCGAACGAGAACATCGGCGCGCAGCTCGTCAGGGAAATCGCCCAGAAGACTGAGGACCAGGCGGGTGATGGTACAACCACAGCTACTGTCCTTGCCCAGATCATGATTCAGGAAGGAATCAAGAACGTCACTGCCGGCGCAGACTCCGTCGCGCTCAAGGCTGGCATGGACAAAGCGACGACAGCTGTACTCGAAGAGCTCAAGAAGCTGTCTCGCCAAGTCAAGACCCGCGAAGAGAAGGCACAGGTTGCTACTGTCTCATCCAAGATGCCCGCCGTCGGCGAGGCAATTGCCGACGCCATGGAGAAAGTCGGCAAGGACGGCGTCATCAGCGTGGAAGAGTCTCAGGGTCTTGAAATGAAGGTCGAGACCGTCGAGGGTATGCAGTTCGACCGCGGCTATATCTCGGCGTACCTCGTGACTGACCCCGACCGCATGGAAGCCGTGCTGAAGACTCCTCTCATCTTCATCACTGACAAGAAAGTCACGTCGATCCAGGAGTTCCTGCCTGTCCTCGAGAAGCTGTCCGTAAAGGGACGTCCATTCCTCCTCGTCGCCGACGACATCACGGGTGAAGCGCTCGCGACCATCGTCCTCAACAAGGTGCGTGGAACGTTCGCATGCGTCGCCGTCAAGGCACCCGGCTTCGGCGACAGGCGCAAGGCCATGCTGGAGGATATCGCCGTCCTCACCGGCGGCAAGGTCCTCAGCGAAGACCTCGGCCTCACCTTCGAGAAGGTCACCGAAGACATGTTTGGCTCGGCCGACGAAGTCAAGGTCGACAAGGACAATACGACCATCGTTGGCGGTAAGGGAGCCAAGGAAGAGATCAAGTCTCGCATCGGCCAGATCCGCAAACAGGTCGAGGAGACCAAGTCGGACTACGACAAGGAAAAGCTTCAGGAGCGCCTGGCAAAGCTTGCCGGTGGCGTCGCCATCATCAAAGTCGGCGCACCCACCGAGACAGCCATGAAGGAGCTCAAGCACAGAGTCGAGGATGCCGTCAATGCTACCAAGGCAGCCGTGGCAGAAGGCATCATCATCGGCGGCGGTGCAGCTCTGGTGAAGGCAGGAAGGGGAATCGACGGACTCAAGCTCACCGGTGACGAGAAGACCGGCGCCGAGATCATCCGCAAGGCGCTTCGTGAGCCGCTCAAAATCATCGCAGACAACTCCGGCTATGAGGGCGTCATCGCGGTTCAGAAGGTTCTCGAGGGCGACGACAATCTCGGGTTCAACTCCCTGGGCAACAAGTTCGAGGACCTCTTCAAGAGTGGCATTGTTGACCCGCTGAAGGTCACACGCCTCGCGCTGCTGAACGCAGAAAGCATCGCGAGCCTGCTCCTCTCGACGGCAGCCATGGTCACGACCGTTCCGAAGGCGGAGAGTTCAGCACCTGCTGCTCCCGCCTACCCTGACTATTAGAACTCTGCTTCGCTCGTCGTCTGTCGACAGAACCCCGGCCTTGCGGCCGGGGTTCTTGCATGGCTCAAGACGCATGCTCCTCAACGCAAGTGTTGATCATCACTCCCGGAACATGTGAAGATACCTTGAATAGTACTGCAACTGTGCTCAAATTCCGTATCACATCGAGGTCTCATCCAAGAGAAACAAAAGGGAGGTTCGGAGAATCGCGTAGGCTAGGTGGAAGTTAGGCATTCCTTCTAAGTCTTGGATCAGTGGCATCCCGTAGTCCATCGCCAAGCAGGTTAAACCCCAGGACTGTCAAGAGAATCGCAATACCAGGGAACGTTTCAACCCACCAATACCCTCCTGTAATCGAGTGAATACCATCGGCAAGCATTGCCCCCCATTCAGGCGTCGGTGGCTGGGCACCAAGTCCCAGAAAGCCAAGGGCCGCTGCATCGAGGATTGCGCTTCCAATGCTGAGCGTCCCGTAGACGATCAGCACCGAGAGGATGTTTGGCAAGACGTGGGCCATCATGATGTGGAAACTCGACGCACCGATTGCCCGAGCCGCCTCTGTGAACTCGTTCTGGCTGACCACGATGGTCTGAGAGCGCACGACTCGGGCTATCTGAGGTGCGTACGTAATGCCGATGGCGATCATGGCTTTGTCCAGACCTCTCCCCAGAATCGCGACGATGACAATTGCCAGCAGGATGGAGGGGAGAGAGAACATGATGTCCACGATTCTCATGATGACATTGTCCACCCATCCGCCCAGGTACCCAGCTGCCACCCCCGCCATCGTCCCGAGCAGTACTCCAATGACAACGGCTACAAATCCCACTGTCAGCGAGATCCGGGCACCGTAGATGATTCTGCTCAAGATGTCCCTGCCGAAATTGTCTGTCCCAAGGAAGGTCGATGGCCTGTTGGCCCAGAATCCGGGCTGAAGATTGTCCTTGAGATTCTGAGCGATGGGATTGTGTGGCGCAAGGACTGTCGCGGCGATTGCGATGAAGATGAAGAACAGGATGACAAATACGCCAAACATGGCCGACCGGTTCTTGCGGGTGTAGCGGATCATTTCAACGAAGAGAGAGTTATTCGTGCGAGTCTTCTCACTCATAGCGAATGCGCGGATCCACGTACGAATAGACGATATCGACAACCAGGTTGACGAGGGCCACCACGAGGGCAACAAAGATCACAGAACCCTGCACGGCAGGGTAGTCCCTGGCCGAAACGGCCTGCACGATGTACGTCCCCAAACCTGGCCACGAAAAGATGGTTTCCGTCAGCACCGCACCCCCCATCAGACCGGCAAACTCCGTGCCGGAAGCGGTCAGGATCGGAATCATCGCATTCCGCAACGCATGCTTGATAATTATGGCCCGCTCGTTCAAGCCCTTGGAACGCGCAGTTCTGATATAGTCTTGCCCCATGACGTCGAGCATGCTCGATCGCGTGATGCGTGCGACGAAAGCCATAGGGATAGTGCCCAGAGCGGCTGCAGGCAGGATCAGGTGCTTGAGGGTGTCCAGAAATGCCGGGAATCGGAGTTCAAGCAGGCTGTCCACAAGGTAAAGATGGGTTATGGGAGTGATCGAGTACATGACTCCCAGGCGTCCACCCGTTGGAAGCAGATCGAGCTTGATGCCAAAAACCATGATGAGGATGATCGCCAGCCAGAAGACCGGCATCGACACCCCGAACAGCGCAACAAGCATGCTCGCGTAGTCCCAGAACGAGTATCGCCGCACGGCCGAGACAATCCCAGCAAGCATGCCAATAATCGTGGCGAAGATCATGGCGAAGATTGAAAGCTCAAGCGTGTTCGGAAACCGCTGAACCAGCTCCACCAGCACTGATTGGTGCGTGAGGATCGACTGCCCGAAGTCACCTCGAAGCGCGTGTCCCAGCCAGATCCCATATTGCACGACAAGGGGCTTGTCGAGGCCCCACTCGGCTCTCATCTGCGCCAGGGTTTCGGCTGAGGCGTGTTCCCCAGCCATCGTAATCGCAGGATCTCCAGGTGCAAGCCGTATCAGGAGAAAGATAATAATAGAAACTGCGAATACTATGAGAAGTACATTCATAGCTCTCTTTGCAACGTAATATTTCATTGGGCAGCTCCACTTTTCATGAAGGAGGGGCGGGTGCCCCTCCTTGCCTGTCTGCCTACACTATTTGGTAGTATCAAAGGAAACCGTATCGAAGTGGTAATCTCCTGTTGGGTAAAGAACAAAACCTTTTACATTCTTTGCAAAAACGAGAGTCTGTGTTGCATATGCAAGCGGAACCCAGGGCGCATCATCATGCACGATCTGCTGAACTTGCTTATAAAGTTCAACTCTCTTGTTGAAGTCTGTCGTCATTTGCGCTTCTTTGTTCAGCGCATGCACTGTGGAGTTTCTGTAGAAAGCAACATTGCCTGCTGACCCGACTTTCGCAGCATCCGAATCAAGCAAGACATAAAGGAAGTCATCAGGGTCAGCATAGTCTGCCGTCCAGCCGAGCAAACACATTGCCTGTTCTCCAGCCTCGGTCTTCTTCAGATACGTGCCCCAGTCGTATGTTACGATCTCTGCATCAATGCCGACTTGCTTCAAATCCGCCTGTATGGCAGTTGCAATTGCTTTTGGATCAAACATATAGGGCCTTGACACTGGCATTGCCCAAAGATTCGTCTTGAAACCATTTGGATATCCAGCCGCCTTTAGGAGCTCTTTTGCCTTGGTTGGGCTGTATTCATAGTCCTGAACTGCATCATTGTAGCCCCAAAGCGTAGGAGGAATCGGATTTACGGCAGCCGTTGCTGTGCCTTTGTAGAGTTGATCTACAATGTCCTTCTTGTTGATCGCGTAGTTGATTGCTTGCCTTACCCTGACATCTGCAAATGGCTTTTGGAAACCTGGAGTGTCGGCACCCATGTTCATTGCAAGGTAGCCGACATTGAGTCCTGGCGCGCTCAACACAACAAGGTTCGAATCCTGCGTAATGTTGGGAAGGTCAGTTGGGCTAGGGAATTCCATCCCTTGTACCTCTCCCTTTTGAAGAGCAAGGTATCTCGAGGACGGATCGTCTATGACTCTGAAAACGAGCTTGTCGATCGTGGGCGCTGTTCCCCAATAACTGGCGTTCTTCTCGAGAGTAATGTGGTCGCCCTTGACCCATTCCACAAAACTGAACGGTCCGGTTCCCACCGGGTGAGCAAACCACTGATCTTTCCATTGATTACAACTTGTAGGGCTCACCACATCCATGGTGAACATCGCCATTGTGCTCAGGAAGGGTGCGAATGGTTGCGATAGCGTGATCTTCACCGTCGAATCATCGACCTTCTCGGTCTTGGCTATTTCGCTGAAGCACCATCCCCAATATTCCCATTTTCCGTACTGATGGAATGGATGATTTGGGTCTCTCTGCCTTTCATAGGAGAACACAACCGCATCTGCGTTGAATGGAGTCCCGTCCTGAAATTTCACGTTCTGCCGGAGGTGGAACGTCCAGACAAGCCCATCTGTAGATGTATCCCAGCTCGTTGCAAGGCAGGGTTCTACCTCTGTCGAACCAGATTTGTACCTCACAAGCCCTTCAAAGATGTTGTTCATGACCGTTACAGATTCACCGTCTGTTACGTCCGCTGGGTCAAGCTCGACCGCATCTCCCTTAGCAAACACGAACGTTACTGGTTGCTTCGCTACGGGCTTGCATCCAGCAAGAAGGCTTACGCCTAGCACCAACACTAGCGCAACTACCAAAGTCCTCTTCATGCCGTTGTTACCTCCCCT
>DASVKR010000106.1:0-8516 GCA_036385275.1 Candidatus Cryosericum sp.
CGGCCTCGTGAGCCCTGGCATCGATGGCGGCCCCCCTGGAGACCTCGACTGGGCATCTGCACACCATGTCAAGCCCGACAGTGGGGGAGGAGCAATGAACTCTGGACCGCCGGTCGTCACGTCGGTGCGGATCGGCTACAGCCTCTCGGACATGTACCTTCTGATGCAGTTTGGGCCTCAGGCGGCCGCGGCAAGAGACCTGCAAGTGGAGGTGCGCTGTACGTCGCCCGGTGGGACCACCCGTCTCGTCATCCGGCGCAACGACGGCGAGGTCGAAGCATCGATGGAGCCTTGCGGACCAATGACGTGGGCCCTGGGGGAGACACTTCAGATCCGCCTGCCCTTTGAGTCTCTACGGGCCCAACGCGGGGACACCATCACATTTGTCATCCTGGTCCTGGGAGAAGGGCACCTGATGTCGGCCGTCCCCGTCCACGGTGTTATGTCCGTCGAACTTCCTGCTGTCGACTACGAGCTGCAACACCAGGAGGTATGACACGAAGAGATTGTGCCTTTGTATCCATAACCACCAGCCAGTGGGGAATTTCGATTATGTCTTCCACGAGGCCATCGATCGATCGTACGTACCGTTCCTTGAAACACTCTCCCGGTACCCCCGCATCAAGGTCTCTCTCCACACATCAGGACCTCTTCTGGAGTTCATCGAACGAGACCCCACGTCGACGTACCTGGACCTTGTGCGCAGTCT
The DNA here is from genome assembly GCA_036385275.1 of Candidatus Cryosericum sp. GTDB lineage: Bacteria > Caldisericota > Caldisericia > Cryosericales > Cryosericaceae > Cryosericum. The sequence goes on from DASVKR010000106.1 coordinate 710, forward strand.
GGTGGCTTCGGGCCAACTCGAGCTCGTCGGGGGTGGATACTTCGAGCCAATTCTGCAGTTGCTTCCCGAGCGTGATCGCATCGAGCAGATCCAGTTGATGAGTGACGAGCTGCTCAGGCTGTTTGGACGTCGCCCCACTGGCCTTTGGCTGGCGGAGCGGGTGTGGGAGCCCGACCTCGCAAGCAGCCTGGCACGAGCCGGCGTCCAGTGGACTCTCGTGGACGACAATGGATTCGAGAAGATTGGTCTCCAGGGACCTGACCTGACCCATGCCTATGTCACCGAGGACCAGGGCCAGACACTCACCGTCTTCCCTATTCTCAAGGGTCTGCGCTACAGGATCCCCTGGTCAGAACCGGAAGAGACACTGGGGTACATCCGCGAGTTCGGGGAGGATGCGGAGGTATTCGTCTACGGCGATGATGGCGAGAAATTCGGCCTGTGGCCTGGAACGTACGATCACGTCTACACTCAGGGATGGCTGCAACGCTTCTTCCAGGCACTGACAGATGCAGAAGATGTGACTACTGTGACCGTCGCCGAAGCTGTGTCTTCCCTCAAGCCACGGGAGCGTGTCTACCTGCCCACCTGCTCATACGTTGAGATGGAAGAATGGTCTCTGGCAGCGTCACGGCAGAAGGCATTTGCCGATTTGTGCCAGAAGACCAGCCCGGAAGAACGTTCTTTCCTTAGCGGCGGTACGTTTCGTAACTTTCTGGCCCGATACGCCGAGGCCAATCGCATGCACAAGCGCATGCTGTTCGTAGGGTCTGAATTGGGAAATGCGGACGTTGAGGCCCGTATGCATTACCTGCGGAGTCAATGTAACTGTGCCTACTGGCACGGTATCTTCGGAGGATTGTATCTTCCCCACCTCCGTGACGCCATTTACGCCGAGCTGCTCACAGCCGAACGGCTGATACCGGGGCGACGCTTGGGTACGTGGCTGCAGGACACAGACGCTGACGGGCGACCTGAGGTCGTCATGGCAACCGAGCACCAGGTGTTCTTCCTGCACGTCTGCGGCGGTCGCCTGGTCCTGTGGGACGACCTGCGACAAGCATGGTCATGGAGCAATGTCATGACACGATACCACGAAGCATACCATGACCGCCTGCTTGCATGCGCTGCCGGAGACCAGGGTCCGGAGGCAGCCAACATCCATGAGACCCTTCGGGTCAAGGATCCCAAGGCGCTCGGCGCACTCCAGTTCGACGATCACACACGTGTCAGCTTTATCGACCGCTTCGGACCGTCTCAGAAAACAGCCACAGATGCAGTACCACTCACGCAGGAATACGAGGTCACAACCGAGGAATCCTCTGTGCGGTTTGAAGCACCGGGTGTGATCACGAAGACCTTCACTCCGACAGACCAAGGACTCCGAGTGGAGATCGACCTGCACACGCAGGAACCGTGGTACGTCTGTGAACTGAATCTGGCGGTCTGGTGGGAGGAAAGGGAACGGGAATTCGATGCTTCCACATTCACCATCGGTACCGCTGAACATCGCCTCGTGCTACGCGCCAGTTCCCCCGTCCACGTTGAACTCAGTCCGATACGGACAGTGTCGAACTCTGAAGGGGGCATCGAAACAATCTACCAGGGCATGGCGCTGCTGCTTGCTCTTGATCTTGAGACGTCACGACACCTTACTCTTGAAATCGGAGGCTGACATGGGTAGCCGGTTCGTACTGGTTCTGCACTCGCACCTTCCCTACGTGCTCGGGAAGGGGCGCTGGCCATTCGGTGAGGAGTGGTTGCACGAGGTCGTACTGGAGACGTACCTTCCCCTGCTGGAGGGACTGGAATGCCTTGCACACGACGACATACCCGCCCCAATCGCAATCGGCCTTACACCCATCCTCATGGAACAGCTCAAGTCTCCCGACTTTATCACCAAGTTCCGGATTTGGACCGACGCCAAGCGCGCCGCATTGGAGGAAGACGTCTCCCGTCTTCCCGACACCCTGGAAGCTCGCGAGCTGAACATCTTCTACCGCGACGAACTCGAGCGGCGCCGGTCCCAGTTCGACGCACTGGGAGGCGATGTGGTCGCGGGCTTCGCAAGCCTGCAGGACCGCGGTCGCCTTGAAGTCATGACATCATGTGCCACGCACGGATACATGCCGCTGTTTGGCAACGACGAATCCCGGCGACTGCAGATCCGCACGGGAGCCGCGGCCTATCAGCATTGGATGGGACGCAGGCCAAGCGGATTCTGGCTGCCGGAGTGCGGCTACGCCCCAGGCTTCGAGCGTCTCTTGGCCGAGGAGGGCCTGCGCTACTTCATCGCAGATGCAGCCGCATTCGATGCGGGCCCTGGGCAGGACTACAATGGCGGACACATTTCCTTTGCAACGAGCGCCGAGGCTCCATGGAAACCGTGGGACATCGGCGCAGGCGTCGCAGTCTTTCTTCGCAACCCCGCGACGAGCCAGCGGGTATGGTCACGTGACCTCGGCTACCCTGGTGACGGCGCCTACCGTGAGTTCCACAAGCGGTGCGAAGGCTCAGGGTGGCAGTACTGGCGGATTACCAGCAAACAGACAGACCTCGGCAGCAAGGAGCTCTACAGACCAGCAGAGGCCCGGGCCCGCAGCAGGGAAGACGCAGCAGACTTTGCCTCGTTGCTCCGGGATCTGGCAGCAGCTCACGAAGAAGCCGTGGGCGACCCCGGCGTTATGGTGACAGCCTACGACACTGAACTGTTCGGCCATTGGTGGTACGAGGGCCCAACGTGGATTATGGACATGCTACGCTCACTGGCCGACCAGGCCTCCGTGACGGTCACTGCCCCGATGGACATCCTCAACTCCGGCGTTCTCCTTCCAGGCAAGCTGCGCGAGTCCAGCTGGGGCGCCGGGGGTGGACACAACAACTGGATGAACCCGGAAACCGCGTGGATCTGGGACAACATCCACGATGACCAGCGCCATTTCATCGACCTTCTGCCTCAGCTCCATGGCCAGACAGGAGACATGTTGCTGCGCGAGATCCTTCTGGAGGAGAGCTCGGACTGGTCCTTCCTCATCACTACTGGGCAAGCCCGCACGTACGGAACATCGAGATTCCTCGAGCACCACCGCAAAGTACGTGCGCTGTTTGCGGCCGTCGACGGCACGGGACAGCTCCCTGCGAGTCAGACGGAATCGGATGATCCCGTGTTCAAGTACGTACATCTGAACGACGTCAGGAGGGCGTAGTGTTGGAACTGCATGAAGACCATGTCATCGAACCGCCCACTGTTCCGGTATACGTACGGGAGGAACTGGACGGAGTTCGTCAGTACTATGACTATAAAAACCGTTGTGTCTTCTGCGACCTCGTCCAGCAGCAGCTGGCCGAACGCAAAGTTGTCGTCGAGGAAAGCACTCAATTCCTGGGTGAGGTGAGACTGTGAAGGTCTTCTTCGTCGCCTCCGAGGCGTTTCCGTATGTCAAGACGGGTGGTCTCGGGGACGTCATGGGCAGTCTTCCCTCTGCTCTGCACCGTCTGGGGGCTGACGTCGGCCTTGTCCTGCCGTTCTATGCTGCCGTCAAGGCCGGGAACCTCTCGATGGAACACGTCATGACCAGTACGCTGACCATGGGAGGCAGAACACTGCCATTCACGGTCCTGCGCCGTCACCAGACACTCTTCATCCAGCAGGACGAGTTGTTCCTGCGCGACGGGCTATATGGCACGCGCGAGGGTGACTACCCAGACAACTGGCTTCGGTTCGCCTTCTTCTCCCGTGCTGCGCTCGAGACGATCATCGCCCTCGGCGGCGCAGACGTGATCCACGTCCATGACTGGCAGACGTCGCTGCTTCCGCTCTACCTGCACGTGTTTCATCCGGACCGCCACGAGAAAACTCTTCTGACCATCCACAACATCGCGTATCAAGGGCTCTTCTCGCCGGAGATCCTGCCCGACATTGGTCTGCCAGAATCTGTCTTTACACAGGATGGCCTTGAGTTCTACGGCAACGTGAACTACCTCAAGGGAGGTATCGTCTGGGCTGATGAAGTCAATACGGTCTCTCCGACGTACGCCCGCGAAATCCAGACCGACGAGTACAGTTTCGGACTTCACGGCATTCTCGCCACCAGGCGTGAGCACTTGAGCGGCATTCTCAATGGTATCGACTCCTCCTATTGGGATCCATCCACGGATGGAGCACTACCGCATATGTACAGCCCCTCATCGCTTGCTGGAAAGGTGCAGGACAAGGAGAGTCTGTTGCAGGAAACCGGACTCGCGGCAGAGCCCGACCGCCCTTTGTTCGTCATGGTGTCACGCCTGGTCGCCCAGAAAGGAATCGACCTCATGCTCGACACATTCGACCAGATGATGTCGCTTTCCATGAGTCTGATGGTCCTTGGCACGGGCGACACCGAAATCGAGACGGCTCTGGTGGCAAAGAGTGCCGCCTATCCCGGACGTTTCGTGCTGACCCGGAAGTTCGACGAGGGTCTGGCGCACCGCATGTATGCAGGATCGGATTTCTTGCTCATGCCGTCCCGGTTTGAGGCGTGTGGCTTATCGCAGATAATCGCACTCAGGTACGGCAGCATCCCGGTTGTGAGGAGGACCGGGGGGCTGAAAGACACTGTTCAGGACATCGACTCGAAGACCGGGACCGGGAACGGCATCAGCTTCGACGACGCAACACCATCCGAGTTCCTTGACGCCGTGAGGCGTGCCGTAAGGCTGTACACTGACCGCGACGCGTTCCGACGTGTCCAGGCCATTGGCATGGCCTGCGACTTCTCATGGCAGGCTAGTGCGCATGATTATCTCGCATTGTACCATTCCATGGAGGTGGCATCATGAAAGCAGTCATCCTGGCAGGAGGTTTTGGCACGCGGTTACGTCCATTGACCATCAATCTCCCAAAACCGATGGTTCCATTCGCCAACCGCCCCATGATGCAGCACATCATAGGACTGCTCAAGAAGCACGGGTTCGATGACCTTGTTGTCATCCTGTATCACCAGCCCGACGCCATACGCGGCTACTTCGGTGATGGCAGCGATTTCGGTGTGAAGATCGACTATGTCACGAGTCAGGAGGACCTTGGAACCGCCGGAGCCGTTGGACTTGCGCGAGCCAGCCTGCAGGAGACGTTCCTCGTCATTGCAGCCGACATCGTTACTGACATCGACCTCACCAAGGCAGTTCAGTTTCATCGCGAACACAAGGCAGCTGCGACAATCACTCTGTCGCGAGTGGAGGATCCCCTGGAGTACGGCATTGTCATCACCGACACCGAAGGGCATGTCGTGCGCTTCCTTGAGAAACCATCATGGGGAGAGGTTTTCTCGGACACTGTGAACACAGGGATCTACGTGCTGGAGCCGTCCGTCTGGAATGACATTCCTGAGGACAAGGAGGTCGACTTCTCCAAGAACCTGTTTCCCGCGCTACTTGCCCACAATCAGCCGTTGTTTGGGTACATCGCTCCGGGTTATTGGCGCGATATCGGCAACATCCGCGAGTACAAGCGCGCTCATGGAGACCTGCTGAAAGGAAAGGTCGACCTTGAGGCCCAGGGCGAACGCATCGGCGGTATCGGCAGTGATGCCTGGGTCGGTGAAGGAAGCCAGATTTCGAGCTTCAAGGGATTCGATGGTTCAGTCCTCATCGGCAAGGACACGACTATCGGCGAAGCACGCATGCACAGTTCCTTCATCGGCGACCGTACAGTGATCCAGAGTGGAGCAGACATCGACAATTCGGTCCTATGGGACGGCGTCATCGTGGAGTCGGGAGCCCGTATCTTCAACTCTATCGTCGGCAGGAACGTCCACGTCGGCAAGGACGTCCTTCTTGAAGGCGACAACACTGTGGCTGACGATTGCATCATTGGACAAGGATCTGTCCTGAAGTCCGAGGTCCAGATATGGCCGGGCAAGACTGTCGAACCAGGTTCCACCGTTACGAGCAACGTCGTTTGGGGCGAGGCCTGGTCAAGAGCCCTGTTTAGCTCCTATGGCATCGTCGGTGCCAACAACGTCGAAGTTACTCCGGAGATGTGTGCCAAACTGGGCTGCGCTTATGGCACGTTCCTTGGCAAGGGTTCGGTCGTTTTCACTGCGCGCGACGACCACCAGTCTTCACGCATGCTCAAACGTTCGATCGTCGGAGGCCTCATGAGTGCCGGCATACGCGTCATGGACCTTCAGGCAGCTCCAGTGCCACTGGCACGGTTCGCCGTCAAGTCGTTCGCGGGCAGCGGTGGCGTTCACGTCATACGCTCGCCATTCGACCGTCGGCTCACGACCATACGATTCTATGACCGATCAGGGTTCGATCTTTCCACCACGCAGGAAGGAGCCATCGAGCGCCTGTTCTTCCGGGAAGAATTTGCCCGCGCCGACGTCGAAGAAGTGGGGACCATCGACATTCCGCCTCGTGTGGTAGAGTCGTACCGTGACTACTTCCTGAGCTCTCTGGATGTTGCCGTCATCCAATCGTCCGGCATCCGGTTCGTCATCGACTACTCGTATGGCACTCCCGTCCAGCTCTTTCCTGCCATTGCAGGGGAGTTTGGCCTCGAGATCATCTCACTGCACGCCTACGCTGACGGGCGAAGGGCGGTGAGGACGGCGTCTGAGTTCCGGGACGCCAAGCGAAGGCTGTCTTCCATGGTCAAGTCACTGGGAACAGCGTTCGGCGTGATTCTGGACGCCTCCGGCGAAAAGGTCTTCATCGTGGACCGGAGCGGTGAGATCCTTTCGGATACCCGTACCACGGCACTCATGATTGGCTCCAGGCATCGGTCCGGGGTCCTGAACTCAGTAACGCTTCCCATTACGGCATCCATCGAGCTGGAACGGTACATCAGGGATCAGGGCGTCGATGTGCACTGGTGCTCAACCCTGCCACGCAACATTATCGGCGAAGCGACAAACACCGACGCCGGCGCGGACATCCTGGGAGGCTTCATCTTCTCCCGTGCTCTCCCCTTCTACGACGGTATGCTCTCCATCGGTTTTCTTCTTGAGACGCTTGCCAAGACAGGACAAGACCTTGTCACGTTGAAGCAGGAGACACCGGCGCGGGATCCCAGTCACATCGAACTGCCATGCCCATGGGAGTTAAAGGGGACTATCATGCGTCGCATGAGTGAGCTCTATCGTGACACGGCGGAGTTCGTCGAAGGGGTCAAGCAACGCGAGGAAGACGGGTACACCCTTGTGCTGCCTGACAGGGACCGTCCCGTACTGCACATCTATTCGAGCTATACGACCGACGAGCGCGAACGCGACCAACTGGCCGACATTGAGAAGAGAATCCGTTCCTGGATGCAATAGCCGAAGCCTCATTGGTGGAGGGGGTTACGAGACTACACTATTCGGCATAGTCTTTTCGGACTGAGACAGGAGGAGATAGTGGGCGAGCACACCGAGCCGCTTTCGATGGTCAACGGCGATGGCCTGATCAATTTCGGGTGGGCCAGACAACCGCTGTTCGACGTGAACATGGCAGCTGCTGCGTCGGTGCATCGACACATCTTCAGTGCGTGGCGCCTCAAGCGGTGGGAATATTCTTACGTCGCTACACCAACAGTCTTCTTCGCAGCGCAGATTGCTCACCTGGGATACCTGGCCAACCTCACAGCATACCTGTATGATATCAAACGCAACGTCCTGCTGGAGCGCACATCGAACATCCCCTTCGGAACCGGCGTCGTCCTGGCCGACCATCCCCGCCGGGGGACGACCAGCGCCCGCGCAGGGACCTCCAAGTACCTCCAGTTTGAGATGACGCCGGAAGGCAAACACGTCACCGTCGACTGGCACCGGTTCAATGGGCCACA
>DASVKR010000107.1:0-4573 GCA_036385275.1 Candidatus Cryosericum sp.
GCTCGATGCTTTTACCGCATCATCAAAACTGCCAAATGGGACCAGCAAATCGACTGTCGCATTTGGGGTAGGCATGAGATTGACGATGACCTTTGTAATGATCCCGAGCGTACCTTCAGAGCCTACCATAAGTTGAAGTAAACTGTACCCGCTTGTTTCCTTTCGCCTTTTTCCACCCAGAACAAGCTTCTCGCCCGTGGGCGTAATAACGTCCAGCCCAAGCACATGGCTCCTGGTGCTCCCGTATTTTATTACCTTAGCTCCCCCTGCATTTGTTGCTGCATTGCTTCCAATGTAGCTTTCCTCAACACTCATTGGATACCCTGCATAGAAGAAGCCTTTCTCTGCAACAGCTTTGCAGAGATCATTTGTAACGACGGCAGGCTCACAAACTGCTACCATGTTGATCTCATCTATTTCAAGGATCCTGTTCATCTTCTCCATAGAGAGAACGATTCCACCGTGAACTGGAACAGCAGCACCCGCAAGGCCAGAGCCCGCACCGCGTGGCGTAACCGGGATGTGCTCCCTGTTCGCCAGTTTCATCAGCTGTGCGATTTGCTCTTCGTTCTCGGCTCTGACTACGACCTCGGGCATATGCGCATATTCTTTTCCCGCTGAATCACTGGCGAATTCCTCTATCTTCTCAATCTCAGTCAGAACATTTCGGTCGCCAAAGATCTTTCTCAACTCCCCCAGAGTTTCTGGGGTTACCTTCTTGTACTCCATATCGACCTCCTCCCTCTTCAGTTGCTACTGGCTGCTTTCTCTGCCTTGAGCTTCTCAATCAGGACTGGTAAGATCTCAAGTGCGCCCCCCACTATGCCAAAATCGCACACCTTGAATATTGGGGCATCCGGGTCATTGTTAATGGCTACCACAACGTCAGCGGAACTCATTCCGGCAATGTGCTGGACCGCACCGGAAATCCCAGCTGCAACATACAGACGGGGACTCACCGTTTTCCCAGAGAGACCCACCTGATGCGAGTAGGGAATCCAACTCATATCAACCGCTTGTCGAGAAGCACCTACAGAACCGTTCAACAGGTCTGCAAGTTCATGGACCAGAGTGAAGTTCTTGACATCCTTGAGGCCCTTGCCCCCCGAGACGATAGTCTCTGCCTCTTGAATGGGCAGCGCTGTCGTTTCATCCTTGATGAACTCCAAGAATTTCACTTTAGAAACAAAAAGTGCATCAGGGTATTGTTTTTCGATCACCTTCCCTGTTCTCGATGCATCGATGGCAAGGGGTTTCTTGGATCGTGGACGTACCGTAGACATCTGAGGTCTATGGTCTGGCGTCTTGATGGTAGCCATGACATTGCCACCAATGGCCGGGCGCGTCTGGATGAGAAGACCACTGTCGGGATCGATATCCAGACCAGTACAATCCGCGGTAAGCCCAGTCACTACCTTTGCAGCAAGTACGGGCATGATCGTCCTGCCATACGTCGTCGCTGATGCGATGAAGATCTCGGGCATGAACTCCCGCACCAACTTGTCGAGGATAGCGGCATGGACGTCAGGAGTGAAATGTTCCAAGCCAGGATGATCGACTACGTAGACGACGTCTGCACCATGCTGAATCAGGCTCTCAACCTTCCCTTTGACATTGTGACCAAGAACCACACTCGCAAGTGTTGTGCTTCTCTTGTCTGCCAGTTCTCTTCCCCAGGCCAGCAATTCGTAGGAAACAGAACTGATCTCACCATCTCTCTGCTCTCCCAGAGTCCAGACCCCCTGGAACTTTCCTTCGCTCGTTTTCATCGTATCCTCCTTCACCAGAGCCTTGTCGTTCAAGAACTGAAGGAGTTTTTCGACAGCCTTCTCAGGATCTTTCCCATCAATGATCGTGCCATTTCGAGACAAGGATGGGTAGAACACCTTTACAACCCGCGTTGGGGAACCAGTGAGGCCTGCCTTTGAAGAATCCAACCTTACATCTGCAGCGGTCATGATGGTAACTTCTGTTTTCCTGGCACGTATCTTTCCCATGAGGTTCGGCATTCGTGGCTCGTTTATTTCCTTGACCACACTGACCATGGCAGGAAGAGAAGACTCGACAACCTCGTGTCCTCCTTCAACTGCTCTTTCAACCACGATCTTGCCGTCCCCAATTTCCCTGATCTTGCTCACATAGGTAAGTGCAGGCATATCAAGTTGCGCCGCTACACTTGGCCCCACTTGTCCTGTTTCACCATCTGTCGCTCTTTCGCCCGAAAAGATCAGATCAAACTGTCCGAGCTTCTCCAATCCTAATGAAAGAGTCCGGGCCGTAGCCCAAGTATCTGCCCCACTGAAGACTTTATCAGAGAGAAGAACTCCCTTGTCACATCCCATTGAAAGTGCCTCTTTAATAGCATTAACGGCCGCTGGCGGTCCCATTGAGACCACAGTGATTTCTGTTCCTTCTGCTTTCTCCTTTACCCGCACAGCCTCTTCGACTGCGTACAGATCCAATGGGTTCAGCTCGGCTTCCATGGCACTTCTTATCATTGTTCCCGTTTTTTCGTCCATCTTTACCTTGTCTGTTGACGGAACTTGCTTGACAAGCACTACAATCTTCATGTTCCTGTGACCTCCTGCTGTTTTTCTCTAGCGTTTTCTCTAAGAATCACACAATGCCAACGATAATTGCTACGGACTTTCGCATTACCTGTTCAAAAGCCTCCCCCCTTTCTCATACCTGTTCCTACGATTCCATGAGCTTCAATTGGGCCGCGGTCTTTCAACCGCAGGAACACTAACGATGCCCTCTCATCTGGCTTTCTCGCCCAGATTTCAGTAGGCTACAAACTACCGAACCGACGATCCCACCAGTCATATTCTGAGGCTTGATTCCCCTATTCACGCTCAAAATGCTCCAGTTTCGTTACTTTCGACATTTATATGACCATTTCCATTTCACACTCTAGGGCTTGCATTTCCTTTTGCAAGCGTACAAGAGGACCTCGGGAAGGCAACCCCGAGTTCACGTCAGACTGGCGCTCCCGCTGGATATGTCAGGCCAGCCTGCATTCTCATGGGTAACGATGCTCAGGAATAGTCCTGCTGCTGCCATCACTCCCGCTGCTATCAATACCAGCGCACAGTCGGCCATGCCATCATAGCTCAGGGAACCGACGGTCGGCGTGGAGAAACAGGGCCTGCGTGGGAGTGATGGGCCGGCAAGATGTCACCAGCCTGTCGCTTGGCCACATGCTGCTGTATTCCAGCCCAGATTCACAATCACCAACGCAGTTGCAGCAGAGTTGACGCGCATCGGGCGTTCCGTCGGTCTTGCCAGCGACTGCACGCCTGTCTGTCTTGGGGTCTGACCCTTTGGGACCACGGTATTACAATGACATGGAACAAGAAGGCCAGCTCGTTGGTAAGAGGAGGTATGCGATGAAAACATCGAAGCAGGCAGCATTGTTGGCCATCGACGTACAACGGGGGCTATTGGGGCACGATACTCCTGTCTGCGAGGCGGAGAAGGTGCTCACGAACATCCAGCTCCTGGTGGACAAAGCTCACGCCGCCAAGGTGCCAGTGTTCTATATCCAGCATTCGACCGACAAGGTACTGCTGGAGGGAACGGAGTCGTGGCAGTTGATTCCAGCGATGAAGCCACTGAGCATGGACCATTCCATCCACAAACATCATGGCAATGCCTTTGAGGACACGCCGCTCAAGGGTGAACTGGACGCCCTGCACATGGGCAAGCAGGACTGACAACTCAGGACTGTGTCCAGGCCACCTGCTATGGCGCCCACGAATTGGGGTATGACGCCGTCCTGGTGAAGGATGCTCACAGCAACTACAACGAACAGGCGTCGGAGATCATCGAGGGATACAATACCAAGTTGAACATGGACAGCATCGTCCGGCTTCAGGCGACAGCCGACGTGTACTTTGGAGCGGTCGACTCGAAGTGATCGCCAGAGCGTAAGCAACAAGGCAGTATCTGTGCGAATCTCTGCCTCCACCATGCCCCCGCAGGGGATGGACTGGAGCATCTGTCACGCCTGCACGGACGTGACGAATCGGCAAATTGTCACCAGTACGTCGCTGGACTATACTGCACACAGGAGGCCCCTATGTTTGAGCCTAAATTTGCAATCAGCAATGCAATTCTTGTAGATCTGACGCGTATCGAGGGCGCCATCGGTTTCATGTCGACTGCGCACCTGTCAGACGACTGGATCCGCGATATGCAGGCGAACGCCCTGACTCTGGAAGCACACTATACGACCCATATCGAGGGCACGAAGCTGACGCTTGAGCAGTCTACACGACTGCTGGCCGGGCAGGCGGTACCAGAGGCTGACCCGAACGATGTGCGCGAACTGCTCAACTACCGTACCGCATTTGAACTGGTTGCTGAATATGTCGGCAGCGGCGAGCCCATCACTGAGGCACTGATCCGCGAGATCCACAAACGGCTGGTTACCGACGTGCGTGGAGGCTCGGCGGCGCCTGGCCAGTATCGGCTGGGTCAGAATCTGGTCGTCGATTCGGTGACCAAGGAAACCGTGTACACTCCTCCGCCTGCTGAGGAAGTCCAACCGTTGATGACCGATCTCGTGAAA